>PXFS01000038.1 GCA_003564185.1 Flavobacteriaceae bacterium | reverse complement strand
GCTAAGTATGCCTTCTACAAAACCCACGGAAGATGTATTCACAGCCCATGTATTAATTGGGGCATTCAAATACTTCCATCTACCTAGATTTAGCCAACTTGTAGCTCTACCTGATGTTAATCCAAGATTAAAATGCGCTAAACTAAAGTTTACTCGAGGAGCAAAATTAAGTAAAGCAGGCTGATAGTCTTCTTTAGGAATGGCTTTTAAATGAGTGGCACTTACACTATAAAAATTTTGATTTTTTTCAAGGTTAACGCTTTTATAATCAGCTAAATTGCTTTCCATATGTTTCAAGTCTGGCCTAGAAGTATTAATTACCTGCAAGCGAGTTTGTTCCACGCTCTTATAATGTCTATTAAGTGGCATCCATGAAGGGATAAAAGCTGTGGTTCTACTGTTATAGGCATACTCAATTTCTAGCGTAAAAGGATATTCTACATCGCTTAAATCAACATAATATCCGGCTGATTTTACTCCTGATTTTTCGTTATGAAATTCAATTCGTTGATGAAATTCGTCAGCCTGAAATCGCTTGATTACTTCTGAATTGGCGTTGTATAGTTTTCCTTTTAACAAATCAACTCGGATTACTCCATAGTAATGGAAAATTTGATGCAGAGAATTATGAGCTGTTTCATCTAAAAATGTAATTACTTTTTTGCGTTTAACATACATGTCATTATGCCTCCTAATTTTCACTTCTTTATCATCAAAACGAACTACAGCATTGGCATTTTCAAGTAATTCTGATGAAATTGAAGCAACTGAATAATCTTGTGCAAATAACGAAAAACTTAAAAAGCAAAGAAGACATAAATACTGAAAATTAACCATAGTTGTTGATTTAAATTTATCTATACAATCATCGTGCCTAAATCTATTAAAATGACTCAATTTTAACTTCATTGATTTCGAGCTTTTGCCCAGCAAATACTAACTTTGTAATAGATACAAGAACATGAAGCTATATAATCCATTTCAACGAAAAAGTATTGCCCAACGTGACGAAAAACACATTTGGCATCCGTTAACGCAACATAAAACAAATGGTCCTTTACTAGCCATCAAAAAGGCTAAAGGAGCTATTTTAACCGACGAAAATGGTAAAGAGTATATCGATGGAATTGCTTCATGGTACACCAGTATGTATGGACATTGCCACCCTGTTGTCATCAATAAGGTAAAACAACAGATGAAAACCCTAGATCAAATTGTATTTAGCGGTTTTACGCATGAGCCTGCTGTAATTCTTGCTGAAAAACTTTTGAAAATTTTACCTCAAAACCAAGATAAATTGTTTTTTAATGATAATGGATCTACAGCAACTGAGGTAGGCATTAAAATGGCTCTTCAATTTCATCATAATCAAGGCGAAAAAAGAAAAGTTATGTTAGCCTTAAAAGAAGGCTTTCACGGGGATACTTTTGGGGCGATGTCTGTTTCTGGACTTTCAGTTTATAATGGTGCTTTTGAAGATCATTTTATAGAGGTAATTCGACTTCCTAAACCCTTAGGGCATAATAACCATGAAGTGATTCAACAACTCCAGCAGCTGATAAAAAACCACTCAATTGCTGGTTTTATTTACGAGCCATTAGTACAAGGTGCGGCTGCTATGAAGACCTATTCTAAAGATGGGTTACAGAAAATTATTGAATTGTGTAAGAAAAACAAAATTATTTGTATTGCTGATGAAGTGATGACTGGTTTTGGTAAGACAGGTAAAAATTTTGCTTCAGATTACTTAACTATACAACCAGATATCATCTGTTTAAGCAAAGCACTTTCTGCTGGTATGGTACCTATGGGAATTACTTCCTGTACTGCAGAAATCTACGATGCTTTTTATGCAGACGAAATTGAAAAAGGGCTTTTTCATGGGCATACCTATACGGGTAATCCCTTAGCTTGTGCCGCTGCCATAGCAGGAATAGAACTCTTAACATCTAACGAAATTCAGAAAAATATTCAAGCTATTGTTATGGCACATCAGCAGTTTGCCAATGAAATGAGAAATCATCCTAAAGTATCAGAAGTCAGGCAAATAGGTGTTATACTTGCAATAGATTTATCGGTACAAATGCAACGTTATGGAGATTTAAGAGATCGATTATTTAATTATTTTATGAAAAATGGGGTTTTCTTACGGCCTTTAGGAAATATCATTTATATACTTCCTCCATATGTTATAAAAATGGAAGAGCTAGAAAAAATTTATGCTGTAATCAAATCTTGTATGGAAGAAGTAGTCCCTTAGAAAGCTTTCTAATAGAGCAAAATTAAAAAACGGGTTTGTTATAGCGACAAACCCGTTTTTTATTCAAACTTATTTAAGTTCTTACTTCACAATTAATTTTTCAGTATAGCTGTTTAGTTCATTCGCTATTTTTAACAAATAAACCCCTTGTGGTAAATTAACATCTACACGTGCTCTCTGATCTAAGTTTACTTTTTCTGAGAACACCTTTCTACCGTTCACGTCGTACAGTTCAAGTTGTGCGCTTCCCGACATAAATCCATTGGCATCTAAGTTGATGTGGTTGTCTACCGGGTTTGGCCATATGTTGAAATCTTTGTTATCAAAATCTTGATTACTAAATGTACAATCAGGTGGTAAATCGTAAGCTTCTTCTTGATCTGATCTACTAAAAGCAGAACCTTGATCTGCAGAGAAACCTAAACCTCTGTCAGCAAAAACTTCCCAAATCAAACATTTATTTTCACCATCATATAGCAATTCATCTGCTGCTAAGATAGCATCTCTTCCATCCACAAAACCTGGATTACAGTTTTGTAATTTCAAGCCATCGTTAATCAATTGCATGGCAATATTGTTTCCTCCACTACCGGTATACAAATTATCGTCGTAGCCATATTCGTCAATCAATGCCCAAGTTAAATCCCAAATCATAGTTGCCCAAACAAAACCGATTCCATGTGGGACAAAAATTAAATTTTGATTATTAGTGATGTCATAGGTGGCAGGATTCACAGCGGTATCTGTTGAATATCTAGCTGGTCTAATTCCGTTACCATTAGTCGGTTGGTTAACTGCAAAGGTTCCATAACCTCTACCTTGTTCTGCAAAATCATCTTCTGTCATTGTCATAATCAAACCAATCCAATCACTCCAACCTTCACCCATTTGTTCTTCGTTAAAAAGACAACCGGATTCACTTGCACCACCTGTTAATCGTATAGACCAACCATGGCCATATTCATGAGCAATGATTCCATTATCATAATCACCATCAATAAGGAAGGGACCTTCATTAACAATGGTAGCATTGACTGTTACATCATCTTCAAGAGCACTTATAATTTGATTTCCATTAGCTTGAGTAACCATCATTGACGGAATAGTTATATCATCCGATTCACCACCCATATTAATAGCGGGTCCACCTTGGTTATTCACTATGATAACCGCTAAAGCACCTTCGTCTTGGGCCTTTTCAATTTTACTTACAAATGTGCAACTACCTCTTCTAATCACAGCTATTTTGCCATCTAAGTCTTCAGGGTTGGAAATATTATCACAAGCTAAATAAGGGTCAGTTGGATTTTGCAATTCATCTTCAACTAGCACTAGGTCTGCTGTGATGGGCTCTGTAGATATAAATGGTCCAAAAGCAGTTGGTAATAAAGCATTCATACTGCCTTCAAGGCTACTTGGTTCATTAAAGCTAAGTACAGAATCAGGCTGACCAGCAGTATTCCATAAAAACATTTGCATCCTAGGATTAAATCCATCTGGAGGGGTAGCAAAGTTAGCATTATTTACACCTCCCCCATCTTGTGCATCTGCAAAAACAAAATCGTTTCCAAATCCTTCTCCTGTATAATTGGTTTCTTGGAAATTTCCAGATGCCTCGTCAAAACCATAATGATGCCATACATCATGTACAAAATTATTCCATACAAATAGATTAGTAATAGCAGCATCTTCAAATAATTGAGGAGGAGCATCAAATTCTAAAGGAAAATCAAAAATTAAATCTTCGCCACCGTCAGGGGCATAGCCTACGCCATTATTTGCAGAACGATCTTCTTGAGCCCAAACATTATTTCCACGAGTAATCGTAAAATTTGGTGTAGGTGTACCATCGGTATCGTGCCATCCAAATGGAGAAGCGTCCGCATCAGCTGGATCAACTAAAAGTTCTCTATCCCCATGATTGGGTGATTCTACACCTAACGGATAAGCACGATAGGAGTTTGGTGATACAGTACCGTCATCTGTAGAAGTAGTAGTAAGATTAGGTGTTTTTGCCTTTCTTCCAAAACCTACATTTTGTACTTTTGGTTGGAGGTGAGTTGAGGCTTCATGAGCGTGATTATGTCCAAACTCACATTTTAATGTCCAATTATGTCTTTCAATAATTTCACCTGTTGAGGCATCTACACGAACACTCCACCAATTTTCATCGGTATGAATAGCTAGATCCCATGCCAACCTGATAGAATCATCTTCTATTTCAGGATTATAATTGGGTTGTAAAACTAACCTCACAGGAATTGGATCATGCGAAATACCTGCTTTATTATAAACAAATTCAGTTGTCCCTCTTACTTCTTCAACAGCTAATCCGTTGGGAGTACCCGCCTCTAGTTGTTGAGCTGCTGACTGTATGGCTGCCGCTGGATTTAATTGAGGGTTGGTTGAGTTATGTCTATCATTGATATTGGTTTGATAAGCGTGTGAAAAATGCATCACTCTCCCCTCTCTAATAGCAAAAGTTCCAATGGCGTTAAATACAGGAACTGTATTGATTGCTTGAGCTGCATAAACCATCTCAACATTCATACTTTTCGAATAATGAGAACTTAAAATTTTAATCTCACTAACGTCTTGAAGAGTTAAGTTTTCGCTAGCATGATGATCGGAGAGGTAATTTAAGATTGTCTGTTCAAAGCGCTGCGCACTTGATTGGCTTATAATAAAAAATAAAAATAATGATGAAAATAGTCTTACTTGAAACATATAATTATAAAGATTTCAATAAAACTACAATTTTTAAGGGCATCATTCAACTAACAATCGTTAATTTTAGTTTTGCTTAACAAAAATCAAGTTAATTGATCTTTAGCAAACCATTCAGCAAAAGCCGTTTCGGTCTCCCTTAGTTTCAACGAGTGAAGCTTCATATGCTCGGGTAGTTTACTCGAAATTCGGACAGCAAAATCTTCAATCATTTTTTCACTTGTAGGCTGATAGTCTACCAAAACAATATCATGACCAAGTTCTGTAAGTTGTTTTGCCAATTGTAAATGCGGTGTGTTTTTATTTAGAATTGTAGCATGGTCCCAAACATCTACAACTTCATTTTTAACTATTTTTTTCAAGTCACCAAAATCAATCACCATACCACATTTTACATGAGTAGCATCTTCAATAGGCTCACCAATAACAGTAACTGAAAGCTTATAACTATGTCCATGAATGTTTTTACACTTTCCATCGTAACCATGTAAGGCGTGAGCTGTTTCAAATGTGAATTCCTTAGTAATTCTAATCTTTGACATTTCTGAATAAATTATTTGGCAAAGATAAGTTTTTAACAAGAAAAAAATCAACTTATACTTGTTGTTTATCAATTATAAAGATTTGAATTTTAGGATTAAGGATTTTGAATTGGTTTTCAGTTATAATAGATTCCTAAATATTCATGAATTAGGTCTCTAGTGTTTTTTAAGAACTTCAAAAACTGTACTTTTGCCGAGTTTTAAATTAACAAAATTACATGGATCCATTTTTAATAAAAGCTATACAGCTATTTTTAAGTCTTTCTATACTTATTGTACTTCATGAATTAGGACATTTTATACCGGCCAAATTATTTGGTACTCGCGTTGAAAAATTTTACTTGTTTTTTGATGTGAAATTCTCCCTTTTTAAGAAAAAGATAGGTGAAACGGTCTACGGAATAGGCTGGCTACCCTTGGGTGGTTATGTGAAAATTGCCGGCATGATTGATGAAAGCATGGACAAGGAGCAGATGGCTAAACCACCTCAGCCATGGGAATTTAGAAGTAAACCCGCTTGGCAGCGTTTAATTATTATGTTAGGAGGAGTAACTGTGAATCTCCTTCTTGGGTTTTTCATTTACATGATGGTCCTATTTGTTTGGGGAGAAGGTTATGTAGATAAAAACGGTGTAAAGTATGGATTTTCAGCTTCACCCATCATGCAAGAAATTGGATTTGAAGATGGAGATAAAGTAATAGCAGTAGACGGAAAAGACCTGAACAATGTTCTTGATATTCAAAAAATGCTTTTAGTGCGAAGTCCTGAAGAAATTACCGTTGAACGAAACGGTGTACTAAAAAATATAACTCTTCCAGAAGACCTTGGTATGCGTTTATTTAAAAGCGGGGAAGTTCAAACCTCATTACAACCCATATCTTACCCAGTAATTGATAGCGTGATAGCAGATCAACCAGCTTATGAAGCGGGGCTAACGAAAGGTGATTTAATTACTTCTGTAAATGGAAAGGAAGTAAAATTTTGGCATGAATTTAGTCGTGAAATTGCTGAAAACAAAGATGCTCCCATACAATTAGGATACATACCAGGAGATAGTAAATCCATGAG
>PXFS01000064.1 GCA_003564185.1 Flavobacteriaceae bacterium | reverse complement strand
GCTGAATCTTTTAACGCAAAAATTAAACTTTTTAGAGCTAACCTAAGAGGGGTAAAAGATATTTCTTTCTTCTTATTTAGACTTGAAAAGTTGTTCGCATAAACTCTCTACTCCCCAAAAATAATAAGTGACCCAGTATTTCGCTTTGCTTTCATTATAAATGATTAATTTTGCACAAAATAGTTAAGTATTGAAATACTTCTTATTCATTATTAGCTTTTGTTGTCTAGGTTGGACTTTTGCTCAAGAACAACAGCCTATTGATTACAAAAGTGATAGAACCCGGATTGACGAAGAAAACTATCCAGGAGCTTTTATATTCACAAAAGTGAACAAACAGGTATATTTTAATCATGATGGTATTGAGGTTTGGTGTGACCAAGCTCTTTTTTACCAAGCGGATGAGTTTTTCAAAGCCTATGGAAATGTAAAAATGGTTCAGGGAGACACAGTTACTTTAACGAGTAAATATGCTGAATATAATGGGATTACGCAATTTGCTTTTGCTAGTGAAGACGTGGTTTTAACCTCGCCAAGTAATACCTTACTTACGGATACACTTTTTTTCAATAGAGAAAAACAAGAAAGTTATTACCGGAGCGGTGGCATTGTTAAGGATTCTACTAATACCATTGAAAGTATTATAGGTAGGTATTATATGGAGCGAGAAAAGTATGCCTTTAGAAAAGATGTTGTAGTGACAAATCCTGATTATATCATCAATACCGATATCTTAGATTTTTATACAGAAACAGGCCATGCCTATTTATATGGCCCATCTACAATTACAGGTGAGCAATCAAAAATATATTGCGAAAAAGGCTTCTATGATACCCAAAAAGATGAAGGACACTTTCAGCAGAATGCCAATGTTGATTACGACACAAGAAACTTAAAGGGAGATAGCATTTACTTTAGGCAACTTGATAATTTTGCTTCAGCCACTAATAATATTGTGGTTACAGATACCGTCAATCATTCGATAGTTAAAGGACATTATGCCGAAATGTATAAAGATTTAGATTCTTTATTTATTACTAAAAATCCAATTGCTTCCAGCTTGCAGGATAAAGATTCGGTTCACATAGCTAGTGAGATAATTCTGCTTACAGGCCCTGATGAAAATCGAATAGTTAGAGCTTATAACGATGCTCGAATTTTTAAAACAGATTTAAGTGGAAAAGCAGATTCCATTTGGAGTAGTGAAAGCATTGGTTTGACCAAAATGATTACCGAACCTATACTTTGGGCTGAAGAAAGCCAAATAACAGGAGATACCATCCACTTAATCTCAAATTTGGAAACCAACAAATTAGACACCTTAAAGGTGTTTGATAATGCCTTTATGGTAATGAAAGATTCTATTGAAGGCTACAACCAGGTAAAAGGCAAAGAAATGTATGCGTTATTTAATGAAGATAATGAAATACATGAAGTTAATTTCATAAAAAATACCGAGACTATTTATTATGTTAGGGAAGATGATGGTGAATTAGTAGGAATTGATAAAGCCCTTTCTTCAGCTATAAAATTAAACTTAGAAAGCAACGAAATTACGGATATTTGGTATTACGAAACGGTAGACAGTAAACTTTATCCAGAAGAAGATTTCCCCCCTAATTTTAGGCGATTGAAGGGGTTCTTGTGGCGCGGTGACGAAACCATTAGATCTAAAGAGGACTTATTTACGGGAAGACCGAATTTTGAATTGGTAGAAATTCAAGGCATTCAAGACCCAGATTTAAGCGAAGAGGAAGAAGAAGGCTTTTTTGAAACTAAAAAAGGAGAGAGTTTAATTAATCCTCGCTCTAGTTTTGAAGAAGAACTCAATTCTGAAGACGGAGAACGAGATTTGAAACCTAAACCTAAAAAAGAGCTTCAAATTGAAAAAAAGGTTAAGTTAGAAAATTGATGAAAGAAGATTTTTTAAACTTTCAAGCCCAAACAACACCACATCCACTATTGGAAGAAGTTGTAAAGGCAGAAGGAAGTTATATATACACTTCAGATGGAAAGTCGCATCTTGATTTTGTGGCTGGCGTCTCTGCTTGTGGGTTGGGACATCAACATCCTGTTGTAATTCAGGCTATAAAGCAGCAGGTTGACCAATACATGCACGTCATGGTATATGGTGAATACGCACTTGCTCCAGCTGTAGAATATTGCAAACTTTTAGCAGAAAACTTGCCACCATCTCTGCAAAGCACCTATTTAGTGAACAGTGGAACAGAGGCCATTGATGGCGCTATGAAACTAGCCCGTAGAGCTACAGGGAAAACACAAATTATTGCTGCTAAAAATGCCTATCACGGAAATTCATATGGGGCATTAAGTTTGATGGATTACAAAGAAAGGACAACTCCTTTTGAGCCTATGGTTGGCGATATTACTCACATTGTTTTTAATCAACTTTCCTGCCTAAGCGTAATCAACACAAACACAGCAGCGGTCATTTTGGAAACCATTCAAGGTGGTGCTGGGTTTATCCTTCCAACGCAAGATTACCTAAAACAGATCAAAAAACGTTGCGAAGAAGTTGGAGCCTTACTTATTCTTGATGAAATTCAACCCGGTTTTGGACGCACAGGAAAACTTTTTGGTTTTCAGCATTATGATGTAGTACCTGATATATTGGTAATTGGTAAAGCAATGGCATCGGGGCTACCTTGTGGAGCCTTTATTTCTTCTAAACAACTCATGAGCACCTTAAGTGATCAGCCTAAATTAGGTCATATCACAACTTTTGGAGGAAATCCTGTGATTGCAAGCTCGGCTTTAGCCACCCTAAAAGTGCTTTTAGCAACCAATATCATGCAAGAAATTGAGGCTAAAGAAAAACATTTTAGAAACTTGTTGCAGCATGAACTGATTCGTGAAATTAGAGGAAAAGGACTCATGTTGGCTATGCTCTTTGAGCGTGATGAAATAGCTAATCAAGTGGTTCTGCAAGCTAAAGAAAAAGGACTGATTTTATTTTGGTTGCTTTTTGAAAAAAAGGCAGTGAGAATATCACCTCCTTTAACCATTTCATTAGAAGAAATAGAGGAGGGATGCCAAATAATTATTGAAATTTTAAATCAAATTAAAAAATAGCTGTTAATTAAATTGTTGATAAGATTTTTAGAAGGCTATAACTTTATAGCAAAAACTAGTTTAAATTAGCAGTATAAACGCATTTTTATGATGAACTCAAACAACAACGAAGGTTTTGATTTCCCAATAAAACGCTTTGAAGAAATGATGAATTCTAATCAAGTCATGTACTTTGATGCCGCAGAATTTGAAAATATCATTCAGTATTACATGGATTTTGGACGAATGGGGCTTGCAAAAAAAGCCATTAAAATGGGGCTGCAGCAGCATCCAAATGCGTTTAAACTATTATTGCTGAAAGCCGATTTGCTCAGTTTTGAAGATAAAACTGAACAAGCATTTCAATTGCTAGATGACCTAGTTTTAATTGAACCCTATAATGAAGACCTTTACGTCATGATGGCCAATCTGCATTCTAAGCAAGATGAACATGAAAAAGCCATTGAATGTTTACATAAAATCATTGATTTGGGTGGAGATTCAACCTTAGAGGATGTGCATTACCTTTTAGGAATGGAGCACTTGATGCTAGAGAATTATAAAAAAGCCAAAGATCATTTCATTAAAACCTTAGAAATAGATGGAGATGATGAAATTAGTCTTCAAAATATAGTTTTTTGTTATGAGTTCTTAGGAAAGATAAATGACGCTAAAAGTTTTCTCAACACTTACTTAGATAAAAACCCTTATTCCGCTATCGCGTGGCATCAATTAGGGAATATTCATCAAGACCAAGAACAGCTTGAAGAGTCTTTAAAGTGTTACGACTATGCCATCATTGCTGATGATTATTTTGTAGGAGCTATTGTAGAAAAAGCCAAGGTGTTAGAAAAACTTCAGCATTATAAAGAGGCTATTGAATGTTTTCAACAAGCCCTTACCATGGAGGATCCAACGTCCTTTGTTCATTACCGTATTGGCAATTGTTACCTGAAGCTTAATCAGCGCTCTAAAGCCATCTCCAGTTTTAAAAAAGCGGTTTTTGAAGATCCACAATTGGCAGCAGCATGGTATGCTTTAGCAAAATTATATTTTATTTCAGACACAGATAAAGCCCTACGTTTCCTTAGCAAAGCTAAAAAAATTGAGCCTTATAATTTAACCTACACGCGTAAATACGCTCAACTTTGCATGGAGTTAAATTACCTCAATGAAGCTCAAAAAGCATGGAAAGAAGTCACCGAAATCAAAAACACCTTAACCGAGGAAATTATTAGCGATGCTGATTTCCTGATTGCCGAAGGAAATTTAGACACCGCATTAAACATGTTGTTAAATGAAACGGATATGCTGTTTGAGAATTTTGATATCCAATTCAGAATTACCATTTTGAAATATCTAATGGATTTAAGCACAGAAGAACCAATACAAGAGCTTATGGAGTTAGACCAATACTCAGGAATAGAAATTATCTATTTCATAGAAGATGTCTTGTATAATAACTTTTTTGTTGAAGAAGAAAAAGTCGATTTCCTAGTAGAATTTTTTAGTGATTTAGATCAGTAAAATCAACTTTAAGCGATTTAAAAAAATAAATTAAAAAGCAGGAGCCAAGAACCTGCTTTTCGTTTCAATTCCTCTACTCAAAAGCAAGTTTTCTAAGCCATGAACAAGAGCTTCCTGCCGGTCGCTTTGCCATGTCAAGAAAACTAAGCTTTTGCAGTTTGCGGGATTTCCACTACAATCAGGGCTATAATATAACCTAAGGGTTTGTAATTTTATAGAAGCTGAGAGGGTGAAAAGAGCATTTTTTAAAAAATCTGGCTTTTATTAAAAATGTGAAAACTTATTACAAAAAAGGCTTCAAATAAAGGCTTTCTATATAGCTTTCTTTAAATTTGTAAATAAGCCATTTAAAAGTGATAATGAAAAGATTTTATTTTAGTACATTATGCCTATGTTTTATAATGGTATCAAAAGGGCAGGATTTAGTAGAAAAAATAGATTGGAATGCTTATTTAGAAAGTTATTATAACTTCGATTTTAACCAGCCAAATGCTAATCAGATCCCAAGTTTTCTGTACAATTATAATCGTCATAATGAGGTCAATTTGAATTTAGGATTTATACAAGCCTCATATGTTGATGAGCATGTGAGAGGTCAATTAGCCCTTATGGCTGGTACTTATGCAAATGCTAATTTAGCTGATGAGCCTGATGTGTTAAAGAATATATTTCGAGCAAATATTGGTGTAAGACTTTCAAAAAAGCATAAGTTGTGGGTAGATGCTGGGGTATTTGATTCTCATATTGGATTTGAGTCTGCCATTGGGGCTAATAACCTAACTCTTTCTAGAAGTATGATGGCTGAAAACTCACCTTATTATCTTGCGGGAGTTAAATTTAGTTATACCACTAGTGATGAAAACTGGGATTTTTCATTGTCCTATCTCAATGGTTGGCAACGCATGCAACGCGTAGAGGGTAATTCTACTCCCGCAATTGGACATCAAATTACCTTTCGTCCAAATCAAAGATGGACCTTTAATTCTAGTTCTTTCGTAGGAAATGATTTTCCAGATCAAATGAGAAGAATGCGCTATTTTCATAATTTTTACAGTATTTACCAACCCAACGAAAAGTGGAATTTTATTTTTGGAATGGACATTGGTTGGCAACAAACTGAAAAAGGAAGTAGTAAATATAACAACTGGTTTTCTCCTAATTTAATTGCACGCTATCAATTTAATAATCAATTTGGCTTGGCTGGAAGATTTGAATATTTTGATGATCAAGATAATGAGGTTATTGAAGGCAATTCAATGAACGAATTCGGATTTCAAACTTCGTCTTATTCATTCACATTCGATTATCAAATAACTCCTTTGGTGCTATGGCGCATTGAAGCGAGGCATTTTTTTAGTGATAATCATCTTTTTGAGCGGAGTAATCAACTTGTTAAAAACTCCTTCTTCTTAACAAGCTCGTTGGCAATTCAACTTTAAAGTTTTAAATTGGTAGGGATTTTTGTAATTGATAATAAAACAACTTTAATTTGTTTTAAGACCGTTGCAAGGAAAAAATCATAAAAACAAGAAAAACAAACGTTTAGCATAATGCAATACAGCGAATTAAGTTTTATATTTACATCATGAAAGCACATAAAAACCCTACTCTTGCCGATAGTATTTGCGATTTACGCACAAGAAAGATTAAAAAAACATTTTTTACCCAAATAGACGCTCTTTTAGATTGGGTTAAAATTAGTAAAGTGATAGACAGACATTACAAAAAAGGAAAAAGTGCCGTTGGTAATCCTAGTTACGACGGGTTGCTTTTATTCAAGATGTGTCTGCTTCAAACTTGGTATGGACTAAGCGATTACGAAGTAGAAGATAGAGTAAATGACAGTATATCTTTTAGTTACTTTTGTGGACTAAACATTGATCAATTTGCTCCAGATCATAGTACTCTGAGTAGATTTAGAACAGCAATGACTAAAGCCAATGCATTTGAACCCTTATTTAAAGAAATCAATGCCCAATTAGAAGCCCATCAAATTATCATTAAAAAAGGAGTTCTAGTAGAT
>PXFS01000070.1 GCA_003564185.1 Flavobacteriaceae bacterium | reverse complement strand
GGGGTTTTTTTATGTTATGTAGTGGGAGAGCCCCGAAGCACTTTGTTTTCGGGATTAATTCCTGCACCTGTTCATACGGCGTTGCACTTGTATTCACAGGCAATCATTGAATAGGTCGCCGCCTTCTTTTATATAAAACCCTAACTAGTTAATAGTTGGGGTTTTTTTATGCTCAAATTTTAACAAAATATACCCATTAAGGGGTATATTTTTACTCCAACTTCCTCCCTAAATTTACATTATCAAAAAAACGCAATAAATACCATCAAAATATACAAAGACAGTGTGTCTATTTGAACTACGCTTTAATCCATTTTTTGGCCAAAAGAAAATCCCACCTAACTAAGTGGGATTTTTTATGTTATTTTTAGTTGGTTTAAAAAATGGCGATGTTGTTGAGTCAATACAATGTTATACGCTATTAGATTTGAAAACTAACGAGATACAATTTAAAGTCTTATGTTTGATTTATTAAAAATCAGATCTACCCCAACTCTATCCCTTATAACTTAATTTGTATTTTACGGGAAAAGATGGAGCTTGATTTTCCTTGATTTCACCCTTTTTCCTGATATATAATTTAAAGCATTACGTAAAGTTAATTTAATAGGGTTTAAGATAGGGATATGAAAATAAAGGAAATCTAAGAAAACTTATTTTTATCGTGTATTATAGAAAACTTTCTATTCTGAAGTACAAACTATACACACTACTTCTACTATTCCCCCTTTTGGGTTAGAGAGCTGTAGTGACGACGATGGCTCCATTGGTATTCTACCTACCTCAAGCCGCACAAACAGGAGCATGCACCTTTGGTTTCTTCATTAATGTAGGACTTTTTATTGATGACTTTAGTGATTTAACTACTTTTCTAAATAGTGTATGTGGTGTATTGTTTTTCAACTATAGTTAGAAAAGAAGGATTTATAACACGAAACATATAGCTAAGCACAACATCCCTTAAATTTACCAATCTAGAAACTTGTCAACTATTAAATATTAAAGAGCGACGGGCTTATGTAGCTGTTATTTTTATACTACTGGAAATTCTAATAACACGAACCCAACCAATCAAAATTTCAATAGTAACATAACCATAACAGATTTGGATTTTTCCAATAACTTTGTCTCTGGATATGGGATGATCAGAACAATTCAACCCAATATTTTAAAATCTAGATAAACAACGTATTGAATAGGGTATGTTGTTAGATTACGTCCTTGCATTCAATGATTGATAGGGAGAGGAAGGCACGTTTACCGAAATTACTGCTTAGAACGGAATAATTACCGACTCTACTTACATTAATGCTAATGTAGTAGGAGATATTTATAAAACCTTATTTATGAGTAAAGTTGTGGCAGACACCACGGCTACTCTATTTTTTGACAAATATGCCTATAATTGGACTAAATAATTTATTTTAAGCAACAAAATACACTACTTTTGCAGCAACAAAATTTTGTAGAATGGCAAGTATTAAACAATTAAAAAGAGACCTAAATAACGCTATAGGAGAAGTTATTGAAGGAACTATGATTCATCAAATGGTAAATTCTAAAGAAGATTCCTCAAAAACTGATGAGTTAATTGATGATAGCATTGCAGCTTTTGATGAGCTAGTAGCTAAAATCAACGATAAAAAAGTTGAAGATCGAAAAAAACACTTGAAAGAAGTCAATAAAGAAATTGATGAGAAATTAGGAAAATTGGTTGAACGACTAAACAACCTCTAATTTTTAAAACCTGCTTTTACAGCAGGTTTTTTTTGCCCCCAACCTTTGTTTAACAAGTACCAATAAAAACTTGCAGTTGTTCCTAACAATTGTTAGTTTTGGTGTTTACTCTAAATCGATTTCGTAAAATTTATACTATGACACAAGCTTATGTAAAATCTGATATAAACAACCAAATTGCAACCATAGAATTTTTTCATCCCGCCCATAATTCATTACCCGGCGATATACTGGCTAAGTTAGCTAATACCATCACAGAATTGGGTCAAAATGAAGAGGTTTTAGTGATTATTTTAAAATCTGGTGGCGATCGTACGTTTTGTGCAGGAGCGAGTTTTAAAGAGCTAATTAATATTCAGGATGAAGAAACGGGTAAAAAGTTTTTTAGCGGATTTGCCAATGTAATCAATGCCATGCGTAAGTGTCCTAAGTTCATTATTGGTCGTGTGCAAGGAAAAGTTGTTGGGGGCGGTGTTGGTTTAGCTTCGGCTATGGATTATTGCATGGCTACTAACTATGCAGCCATTAAATTAAGCGAATTAAACATAGGAATTGGGCCTTTTGTGGTTGGCCCTGCCGTGGAACGTAAACTGGGTGTAAGTGGGATGTCGCAAATTGCTATTGATGCCAATTCTTTTTACGAAGCCGAATGGGCGCGCCAAAAAGGACTTTACACAAAAGTTTTTGAATCGACTAAAGCACTTGATCAAGCGGTTCAAGAATTTGCTGAAAACCTTACCAACTACAATCCTGAAGCTGTGAAGCACATGAAACAAATGTTTTGGCGAGGGACCGAAGATTGGGATGAGTTACTGATGGAAAGAGCTAAAATTAGCGGAAAATTAGTGCTTAGCGAATTTACAAAAGAAAAATTAAAGCGCTTTAAGTAATATGATTTACAGCTTTAAAGGACATATTCCCGTTGTAGATGAATCTTCATTTATTCATCCGCAAGCTACCTTAATTGGAAATGTGATTATTGGTAAAGACTGCTATGTTGGTCCAAGTGCTGTTATTCGAGGAGATTGGGGCGAAATTATTTTAGAAGATGGCGTTAATGTTCAAGAAAATTGCACCGTACACATGTTTCCTGGGAAAAGCATTACACTTAAAAAAGGAGCACACGTGGGGCATGGAGCCATTATTCACGGAGCTAATTTAGGTGAAAACTGCTTGATTGGAATGAATGCCGTGATTATGGATGATGCTTCAGTAGGGAAAGAATCTATAATTGGTGCGTTGAGTTTTGTGAAAGCTGAAATGCAAATTCCTGCACGTTCTTTGGTGGTAGGAAATCCCGCTAAAATTATTAAAGAAGTTTCTAATGAAATGATTCAGTGGAAAACGGCAGGAACAAAACTTTATCAGCAATTGCCAGCCGATTGCCAAGAAAGCATGCAGGAAGTGAAACCTTTGAGAGAAATTCCTAAAAATAGACCTAAGCAAGAAGACTTTTATGAAACTCTAAACACATTCAGAAAAAAATAAAGTTTACTTTTTGCAAGTAATTTAATTGATTGAGAAGCCACTAAATAATGAGTGATAAACAGCAAACTATAGTTGAATTTAAACTCCCAAAAATGGGAGAAAGTATAACCGAAGGCACCATTTTGAATTGGTTAGTAGCCGAAGGTGAGCACTTTAATGAAGGTGATACTTTGGTAGAAGTAGGAACGGATAAAGTTGATAATGAAGTTCCAGCACCTTGTGCGGGGGAATTGATAGAGATTAAATTTCAGCCGAAGGAAAATGTGAAAATTGGAGAAGTAATTGCTTTAATCAATGCTTCAGAAGAAGTCCCAAGTCAATCTGCGGCAAAAAAAACTTCTTCAGAAGAAAAAAAGAAAGCACCTACCACAACAGAAAGCACTTCCGCTAAGAAAAAAAACACCTATACAACTTCGCCTCAATCCACTGCCTCAACAGTTTCTTCTTCCAATCAATTTACTGCTTTGAAGAACCAAAACGGAGTGGCTCGTGGAGAACAGCGGTTTTTTTCGCCTTTAGTTGAAAAAATTGCGCAAGAATATCACATTAGCTATGAAGAATTAGCACGAATTCCGGCTACGGGAAACGAGGATAGGTTAAAGAAATCGGATGTGTTTGATTATATTGAGGCGGGACGTCCTTACCAGTTTAGTCAGACCATTATTGAACGGGAAGTGGGGTTCAAAGTTCCTGATTTACAATTGGATAAAGGCAAAGGCAAACGCGTTGAAATGGATAGAATGCGTCAGATGATTGCGGACCACATGGTGTTTTCTAAACATACATCGCCTCACGTTACCGCTTATGTGGAAGCCGATTTAACCGATTTAGTCAACTGGCGAAATGCGAACAAGGCTTCGTTTTTGGAAGAAACCGGTCAGAAGTTGACGTTTACGCCCTTGTTTATTGAAGCGGTGACTAGAGCTATTCAAGATTTTCCAAAAATTAATTCGTCTTTAGACGGAAACGTAATTATTGAAAAAGAAGAAATTAATATTGGTATGGCAACGGCTTTACCTTCTGGAAATTTAATTGTGCCCGTGGTGAAAAATGCCGACCAAAAGAATTTAGCTGAATTGGCGGAAGAAGTGAATGCGTTAGCTTTAAAAGCACGGGAAAATAAATTGAGTTCGGATGAAACCAAGGGAAGCACATTTACAATTTCTAATGTGGGTACTTTTGGAAGTTTAATGGGCACTCCAATTATCAATCAGCCAGAAGCGGCTATTTTGGCTACAGGAATTATTAAAAAGCGTGCTGAAGTGATGGAGCATCCTGAGGAAGATCAAATTGAAATCAGACACATGATGTATCTTTCGCTTTCTTTTGACCACCGAATTGTTGATGGATTTTTAGCAGGAAGCTTTTTGAGAAGAATTGCAGATTATATGGAGGAGAAAAGGTAATTTTTAAATATCACGCAAAGTCGCAAAGAAATTTTGATAGAGTGTCATTATAAGATAGTAAATATTTTAAGTTGTGAATAAGCATATTTATAGAGTGTAAATATCACGCAAAGTCGCAAAGACGCAAAGAAAAATAAGTTTGAATAAAGTTTTTAGATGAATGAGAATGAAATTTCGAGGTATATTGTTGATACCGCTTACAAGATGCACCTTGCGTTAGGACCTGGGCTTTTAGAATCGGTTTATGAACGAATTATGTATCACGAGTTAGTGAAACAGGGTTTTGATGTTGATGCACAAGTTCCAATCCCTGTAGAATGGGAAGGAATTAAAATGAAACTTGGATTTAGAGCTGATTTAATTGTTAATAAAAAAGTGATTGTAGAGCTTAAATCAGTAGAAAATATAGCTCCTGTTCACCCTAAACAATTATTGACTTATTTGCGGATAACGGATTATAAATTAGGTTTACTAATTAATTTTAATGAAGCACTAATAAAAAATGGTATAACTAGAGTTGTAAATAATCTAGAGGGTTCATAGCGCCTTAGCGAGAGAACAGAAGGAATAGACTCAGCTCCTTTGCGTTTTAGCAAGAGAACAAATAGAGTGAGAGAAAAAAAAGACTTAGCGCCTTTGTGTCTTGGCGAGAGAAGAAAGAGTGAGAAAAAAAGACTTAGCGCCTTTGCGTCTTGGCGAGAGAAGAAAGAGTGAGAAAAAAAAGACTTAGCGCCTTTGTGTCTTGGCGAGAGAAGAAAGAGTGAGAAAAAAAGACTTAGCGCCTTTGCGTCTTGGCGAGAGAAGAAAGAGTGAGAGAAAAAAACTTAGCGCCTTTGCGTCTTAGCGAGAGATTAAATAAAATAGCAAAATGATGAACAAAGAAATATATAAAAAAGCATTCAAAAACGTTGCCACAGCAAAAGCCATGGCAGAACTTTATGAAGAAAATTTTAAAGTAGTTTCCAAATACGTACACGCCACATCCAGAGGGCATGAAGTAATTCAAACCGCTGTAGGCATGCAGTTGCTTCCTCAAGATTACGTCTACCCTTATTATAGAGATGATTCCATCTTACTCTCCATTGGCATGCAACCAAAAGATTTGATGCTTCAATTATTGGCGAAAAAAGACGATCCCTTTTCCGGAGGACGAACTTATTATTCACACCCAAGTTTACGGGACGAAGACAAACCCAAGATTCCACACCAAAGTTCAGCCACAGGGATGCAGGCCATTCCAGCAACTGGCGCAGCCATGGGATTTTGGTACAAAGAACAAAAAGCAACCCCTTTTGCGTATAAAGCAGAAGAGAAACCTGTAGTAGTTTGTTCTTTGGGCGATGCTTCAGTCACCGAAGGTGAAATTGCAGAAGCCCTACAAATGGCCGCTTTAAAGCAATTGCCCATTATTTATTTGGTACAAGATAACGGTTGGGATATTTCGGCCAACGCCGAAGAAACCCGAGCGCAAAACGCTTTTGAATACGCTAAAGGATTTCACGGTCTAGAAGCGATTAGCATTGATGGAACCGACTTTAAAACTTCGTATGAAGCTTTTGAGCAAGTGTTGAAAACCGTTAGAGAGGAGCGAAGACCTTTCTTGGTGCATGCCACGTGTCCTTTATTAAATCACCATACTTCGGGAGTAAGAATGGAGTTTTACAGAGATGATTTGGATGAATCAAGAGCCAGAGATCCGTATCCTATACTAATTCAGCAGTTATTGGATAACGGATTTACGCAAGATGAAATTAATGCCATGGAAGAGGCGGTGAGAGCTAATGTTGAAAAAGACTATCAGTTAGCTTTACAAGCTGAAGATCCAAAACCAGAAGATTTGTTTACCCATGATTTTGCTCCCACACCTATTACTGAAGAAAAAGGTAATCGTTCTCCAGAAGGCGCTGAAAAAGTAGTCATGGTAGATTGTGCGCTTTTTGCCATTGAAGAATTAATGAAATCTGAACCTGAATGTTTACTTTACGGACAAGATGTGGG
>PXFS01000085.1 GCA_003564185.1 Flavobacteriaceae bacterium | reverse complement strand
TTGCATGCATCATCTGTTGGTAGTTCTTTAATAAAGTTTAGTATGTTTTGACCTTTAAATTGTTCCATAATCCCTATATTTGTTGGGTACAATATACGGAAATTAAATGACTAACTCAATATTTTTTTTCTGAAAGATTGATTTCTAAATAAATACCTTGCAAAAAAAGGACTAAAAATTTCTTTATTAATACGGTAGCCAAAACAAAAACTATTTAAATATATTGTGTCATTTGTATCACTTAAAAAAACTGACACAGTAGCAATTTCATTTGGGGTTTCTGATGAAACAGTGAAAAAGACATCACCAAATTCAACCTTATTTTGACTTTCATTTTGACTTATATCAAATCTGCCACAGTTTCTTATATCAATTTCTGAATTATCAAAAATTTGTTTGTACTGAATATACTTGTAACCTTTACCAAAATCATCTTTATTCTTTCCTGTTAAACCATTAAATGTCTTACCAATTTTCCCCAACCTTTTCTCTTCCCAATCAGGAAAATCCTCTCCATTATCATCTTTAAATCGTATTTGCTGACAAAGCACCTATGTAAAAGCAGTAAATTTGAGCCTCAAATAAAATTTTAATTACTAACTGCAGTCCACAATTGGCTGCCAAAACTTTAAGATTATGAGTACTCAAATTACTGCATGCCCAAAGTTATATATAGGTTTGGATATACACAAGAAAACATGGACAGTTTCAATCCAAACTGATTTATTTTACCACAAAACCTATTCTATGCCATCAAAATCTTCGGATTTGTATGATTATTTGGAAAAGAATTTTCCTAATTCAGAAGTAAGTTTGGTTTATGAAGCAGGTTGTTGCGGTTTTTCTGTTGCTCGATATTTTTTGAATTTAGGATGGAATGTATTAGTAGTGAATCCAGCAGACGTTAAAACAGGAGACAAACAAAAGTATCAAAAAACCGATAGTCTGGATGCTCGAAACTTATCAAATCAGCTTAAATTAGGTACTTTGATTGGTATTAATATTCCTACAGAGGCAGAGGATCAGTTTACTTCCTTATCTCGTCATCGCACACAAGTAACAAAAAAACTACGACAAACAAAATCACACATTAAAAGTTTGTTACTGTTTCATGGCATAGAAGTTCCTGAACAATACGACAACTCCAACTGGTCTAATGGATTTATAGAATGGTTGGAGAACTTAAAATTTAGCACTGTTTGTGGTGATTTAGCGTTGCAAGGCAAAATTAGAATGTTCAAATTTATAAAATCAGAATACTTAGAGATAGCCAATCAAATGCGTGCATATTGCCGAAAAGAGCACAAAACCGATTATAATTTATTGCGAAGCATTCCAGGAATTGGCGGCTATTTGGCAGCTGTGATTATTGCCGAGTGTGGGGACTTGCGTCGCTTTAACACCGAAGGACAATTTGCTAGTTTTGTAGGTATTGTACCAGGTATGTACAACAGTGGTGGTGGCGAAAAATGCTTAGGTATAACACCTAGAAGCCGATCTCAACTTCGAAGTTACCTTATCGAAGCCGCTTGGATAGCTATCAGAAAAGATGCCGAGATGCAAGCCTATTATCGAAAACATCAGGGTAAGAATGTCAAGACAATCATTGTCAAAGTAGCCCATAAAATGACACGAAGGATATTATCGGTAATCAAGAAACAAACACCCTATCAAATAAACGTGAATCTAAAATTAGAGGAAAATGAAAAACAAACTGCATAGCACACAAGAAAATCAGACTGCAAAACAGCTGTGGTAGAAAAGCTACATCGCAAAGCAGGCAGCTATTTTATTTATCTTACAACCAAACAGGTGCTGGTGGCTATTATTTTAGACCACATATAGGAGCTTGAGATTTGAGATTATAAAACAAAAAATATGGCATAAAAGAGTAAAAAACGTTACGTGGCATTATTGAAAAAGTTAGAATAACTTTTTTTGGCTTATGCCTATGGGCAGCCAAAAAGTTATTTCCAACTTTTCCAACAAGCCCTGTGCGTGAATATATTACTTGAAAAACAAACTAAATATCGCTCAAATTAAAGTTGTTAATAACTTTTGTTGCTTTACATAGGAACCGTTGATGGCAAATGGCTTTATTTTGTTCGTTTTATTTTCGGTGGACTTTGTCGAGTATCAAACACATCAGCAATTTTTATAAATCCTTTCTCTTTGTTAAAAGAAAAGATTAATTTGTAGTTTTTATGGACAAAATATCGATAATGAATTTCTTTTTCTTTAAGCATCTCTTCTTGTTGTCCGATAAAAGGAGCTTTTATTAATTTTTCCGTTTCGTTTATTATCCCCTTTATAAGTTTTGTTTCAACTCTCGGACTAACTTTCTTTTCGTAATAGTCGTAAATTTCGTCAAGTTAAGCTTCGGCAAATGAAGACCAAATAATTTTCAACACTATTATTCGTATTTAGCTAAAAGTTCGGAACTACTTTTAAAACGATTATTTCTGAAATCTGATTCAGATTGGTCAATTCGTCTATTTAACTCCTCTTTTGTCATTGGTTCTAAGTTTCGTTCGTCAGAAATGCTTTTTTCCTTTCTCAATATTTTTTCGAGTTTAGAAATTGATTTTTCACTTTGAACTTTTAAGAATTCTTGGATAAATTCTATTTTTCGAGCTTCTATATTCATTTTGATTTGCATTTTGTCAAAGATACAAAATTATAAATTTAGTAGATATTTTTTTAGATTATGGATTTTAGCTTGTTGCACAACGGTCTCGGCTATGAGTAGTTGCGTGGTTTAGCACTAAACTTTGCAAGTACACACCAAACTGAAAATCCGCGAGGATTTTCAGAAGTAGCCGAAAACAAGCAATTACTTATAGCCGTTGTTGTAAGTAGTATTTTTTGGTAAATATTCATTTATAATTCGATATTTCATCGTATTTCGAATTTGTTAGATTTATCTTTTTTAATGCTTTAAATACTTTCCGCTTTTTTAATTCCAGCATAATAACTCCGCAATCTGCACTCGTTCCATACAAAGCTTGTCTTTTATCATCTGTCCAAATTTCCACATTACGAATATTATTTTCTAAAATAAGTTCGGTTACAGAATCAGTTAGTTCAGAGTTTATTGGGTTTTCAATTCGGAATGTGATTACATCATTTTTGTATTTAACTAAATAAAGTGGTTTACAGAATCCTTTGGTTCTAATTTTACTAATACTGTCCAATTTAGGAAATCTCGAAACATTTATTCCGTCCGAAAAACTCCACTCAATATATACGTTCACGTCATTAGTCAGCCTTTCATTTATCAATTCAATTTTTTCTTCAAGTGTTTCAGTCAAATTCAGAGTTTCAAACCATAAATTATTCGCACTTTCAGTCAAAATCAACTTTTCATTTTGGGCTAAACCGCAAAATGTTTGAAGTATTAAAAATGTAATCAAAAAGTATTTCATAATATTACTTACAACTACTATACATCTTCAAAATTGCATCTTTTTTTAAATTACCCTGAATATATCGATTAAAATTTTTAAAAATACAACTTCAAGTGGCATGATTTTTTGTAACCTATTGATAAGCCTAAGAGTGATTTTGATTAGCTTTGTGATATCAAAAAATAGTATAGATGAATAAAAATTTGGCGTCGACTTTCAAGTTGTGTTTAGTAATTTTTTTTGTTGTATTCTTTCAGGCTTGTGGGGAATTGTCAAATTCACCAAAACCAAGCTCAATTCAAGGCAAAGAATCAATGGTAAAAATGGCAGAGTATAATACTTGGGCAAATAAACAACTAGTAGATTGGATGGCTGAAGCTAATGAAGATCAATGGAATAGGGAAGTAATTTCCAGCTTTAAAAGTTTAAACTTGACAACAAGACATTTATGGAATGCAGAGTGGGGTTGGTTGACTACGCTGAAAAATGAAAGCTGGTCTACAGCTATTGATGTAGAAGACCAGGCAGAAATGACTGATGTGCTTCAGGGTTTCCTAAAAACAACCAAAGAATTTGAGACATTTGTTACTCAAATGGAAGACAATGCGCTTCTTGGTGTAAGAGAAATAGGTGCAAATGATGAAAAAATAAGTTGCCTAGAAATTATTCAACATGTTTATAATCACGCCACTTACCATAGAGGACAACTTATTACTTTAGGTCGTCAGGTAGGTTTGAAAAATCCACCTAGAACAGACTATATCTATTTTTTTATGATAAATGAATAATGACATATTCAACTTTTAGGTAAATTAATGGAGGCAAAGATTATCAACTTAAAATATAGATAGACCAGTTAGGCTTGTTAGTTCTTCAAGCGCCTTCATTCCTAATTCGGAATTCCCTTTTTTATTAAGTGGTGGAGACCAAACAGCTACCGAATAATGTTTTGGATGCAGGGCTACAATTCCTCCTCCAACACCACTTTTTCCAGGCAGACCAACGCGATAAGAAAACTCTCCAGCCTCGTCATAGAAACCACAGGTTTGCATGATGGCATTAATACGTTTTACGCTTTGTGTATTAAAAACACGGTCTTGATTATTCAATAATTTTCCTTCATTTGCAAACAGTATAAAAGATTTAGCTAGCTGTTTGCAATTCATACTAAGTGAACATTGATCATAATAAAAGTCAAGAACATCCTCAGGATCATTATCAATATTATCTAACGACTTCATGTAGTTGATTAAAGCAACATTCCTATAGCCATGTTTTTTTTCTGAAAATGCTACTTTGTTGTCGTATTCTATTTGGTTGTCATCTGCAATTTTTCGCACAAATCTTAATAAATCAGCTTTGGGATTTTCAAGAGTAGAAAGAAGACAATCAGCAATTACAATGCTGCCTGCATTGATGAAGGGATTTCTAGGAATTCCGTTTTCACTTTCTAACTGAGTAAGCGAATTAAATGGATTTCCTGAGGGCTCAACTCCAACTCTCTTCCATAAATCATCCCCAATAATTTCTTTGGCTAATGCTAAGGTATAAACTTTAGAGATACTTTGAATGGAAAAATTGACCTGGTAATCTCCAAAATAAAATTCATCCCCGTTAGTACATTTTAAAAACATACCTAAGTGATTTGGGTTTACTTTAGCCAACTCTGGAATATAGTTAGCTACATTGCCTTTTGTTTTTGTGTATTCTAGCTGCTTTTCAATAATATTTAAAATTCCTTGATAGTCCATTGATTAAAAGTTGAAGGTATAATTGGGTTGCGCTTCAAAAATTTCTCCATCAGTTTTGAAAATTCTAGCAGTAAGCTCTCCTCTTAAACTAATTTCTTTTCCATTTATTTCAATCCAACTTCCTTCTCTTAATCCAACAACTGGAATTTTGTTTTGTTGTAAAAATTCTTTAATCCTAGTCTCTCTTGTTTCTCCTTTATGCGTACTATTAGCTTGAGGATCCAAATAATGTGGATTGATATTAAAATTTAAAATGTTTAAACATTCAAAAGAAGGAGGGTAAACAATGGGCATATCGTTAGTGGTTTTCATATTTACTCCACAAATATTACTTCCAGCACTGGTGCCAAGATAAGAAGTGCCAGATGTAATGGCTTTTTTTAGTACATTGAATAAACCTAACTCATGAAGCGTTTTAACAAGTAAAAAAGTATTGCCTCCACCTGTAAAGATAAATTTAGCCTTTTGTATAGCTTCTTTTGGAGAAGAATATTCATGAATTCCTCTCACTATTGCATTTGTAGATTGAAAAGCTTTTTGAACTTTAGCGGTGTACGCATCATGTGAAATACCTCCAGGTCTGGCGTAAGGAATAAATAGTATTTCTTTAGGTTGGTTAAAGAAACGATTTATTTCAGGGAATAGATATTCTAAGTAATCTGAACCGTAAATTGTTGATGTACTTGCTATTATGCATCTCATTAAAAATCAATTGTTTTTTTGGTTAATATTGTGCTTAACAAATTTGCAATTAAATTTAAATGTTTTATATTGTAATAATTTTAATTTACATTTAACAATTAAATAAAACATCATAATCAGGCTACAAGCAAGCTAATGTTTTAAGTTTTAAAATTCAAGTTATGAAAAAAAAAATCAGTTTAATCCTTTTTTTAATCAGTTTAGTTTCTTTTGGTCAATCAGTTGAAAAAAGGATTCTTATACAAGGAAAAGTGAATGTTCCTCTTGAAGCGGATGCTGGAGGTATTCATGTTTATAATACAAATTTAGGTAAAGGAGTTCTTACCGATGATATAGGTAAGTTTGCAATCTTAGTTAAAAAGGGTGACGAGCTTACATTTTCTGCATTGCAATATGAAGATTTTAAGGTGATTGTTGATGAAGGAATTATGGAGGCAAAAAAAATTACTGTTTCTCTGCGTGAATCCATAGAGCCATTAGACGACGTTTACGTTCGCCCATACGATTTGAGTGGGAACATAGAAGTCGATTTGGCTAAAGTTAAAATCACCGATTTTCAAGGTGTTAGTGAAGATGCTAAAAAGGCAATTTTTGCATATGAGGGTGATTTTGCTAGAGATAGTAAAAGTCCTATTACAAAAGCTGTTGTAGATGAACAATTTGTTGAATATGGGCTGGATGTTGCAAATGTATTTAGAGCTATTTTTAAAAGGACTAAAGATGAGAAAGAGATTCCAGAGGATTTAGATGTCACCATTAGAAAAATGTATGATGATGAATTTTTTAATGAATACCTCAATATTGAACGAAATCAAATAAGTAGATTTATCTATTTTGCACAAGATAACGGACTATCGCAAAGCATGCTAGAGGAAAAGCATGAGTTAGAATTAATTGAGTTTTTGGTTACCAAATCAAATAAGTTTAAAGAATTAAACAATAAATAAGTTGAAAATTGTAATACGATTTTTCTTTTTAGTTTTTCCTTTAATGATATTATTATCCTCATTTGATTGGCATAAATTTTATGTGAGTGTTACTAATATGGAATACAAAAAAGAGGCTAAGAGCATTCAAATTATTACTAAGGTTTTTGCAGATGATTTTGAAGATATTTTAAAATTAAGATTCTCTGAAGATGTTATTTTATCACCAGAAAGTGAAACTAAAAATGCAAATCAACTTATCGAAAAATATATAAATGCAAAGTTTCAATTAGCTGTAGATGATGAAAAGAAGCAGCTAAATTACTTAGGTAAAAAATATAAGCATGATCAAATACATCTTTTTATTGAAGTACTAAATGTAGAAGAATTTTCAAGAGTACAGGTTAGTAATTTAATCCTAACTGATTTGTTTGATGATCAAAAAAATCTCATTCATTTCAAAAAAGACGGAAAAACCAAGAGTGCAGTAACTCTAAAGTCTGACCCTAAAGCATTGTTAAAATTTAAATGACCTAACAATAACCTTTATTAAATAAGTATTTTAGCCACTAAAATTATTAATTCCATGAATAAATTAACTATTATATTATCCTCTTTTTTAATCTTGTTCGCATTCCAAATTAATTTTGCTCAGGATGATCAAGAAAAGTCTAAACAAGGTAAAATGAATGAGAATAAGTTTAGACAAATGTATGACTTGTTAGCAACTCCTAATTCCTTTAGAACAGCAGCAGGGGCTCCAGGTCATGAATATTATCAAAACACAGCTGATTACAAAATGGAAATCGAACTGGATGATCATACCCAACGCATTACAGGTAAAGCTGAAATTACCTACACCAATCATTCTCCTAACGTGTTAGATTATTTGTGGATGCAATTAGATCAAAACATTAGAGAAAAAGGAAGCATTTCTAAAGAAAAAGATGGTGGTGGATTTGACCCTTTAATGATGCCTGATGGATTTGTTGATAAATATATGGGGGAAGAATTTGATGGTGGATTCAGGATAAATTCTGTTACTAAAAACGGCAAACCACTTCCTCATAAGATTAATTGGACAATGATGCGTGTGGATATGGGTATGCCATTACAACCAGGGGAAACTTTTACGTTTGAAATCGAATGGAATTATTTAGTCAACAATCACGTTACAAACCGAGCAAGATCGGGATATGAGCATTTTGAAGAAGACGGAAATAATGCTTATGTTATAGCCCAGTTTTTTCCAAGAATGGCTGTTTATAATGATGTAGAAGGTTGGCAAAACTATCAATTCTGGGGAAATGGTGAATGGGCTTTACCTTTTGGAAATTACGAAGTTGATATAACCGTTCCGGCAGACCATATTATGGAGGCTACAGGAGAACTTCAAAACCGAAAAAAAGTATTTACAAAAGAAATGATTGGACGCTATAATAATGCTAAACTTTCTTTTGATGAACCTGTACTAATTGTTACGCCGGAAGAGGCTGAAAAAGCTGAAAAAGGTTTTTCAGAAGAAACTAAAACTTGGCAATGGAAAGCAGAAAACGTAAGAGATTTTGCGTTTGCTACATCTAGAAAATTCATTTATGATGCCATGAATGTAAAAGTTGGTGACCGTGAAGTGATGGCTATATCTCTCTATCCTAAAGAGGGCAACCCGCTATGGGAGCGTTGGTCAACCAAAGCAGTTGCAGCCACATT
This sequence comes from Flavobacteriaceae bacterium, assembly GCA_003564185.1. Lineage (GTDB taxonomy): Bacteria > Bacteroidota > Bacteroidia > Flavobacteriales > Flavobacteriaceae > Psychroflexus. The sequence goes on along the minus strand of PXFS01000085.1, from coordinate 16,633 downwards.
AGAAACATATAGTAAGTATACTTTTGATTACCCTTACCATAAGGCTATTTCTGTACATGCTAAAAATCAAGGCATGGAATACCCAATGATTTGCTGGAATTACGGGCGGCCTGATGCTCAAGGGAATTATTCTGACCGTGTAAAATTTGGAATGATTAGTGTAATTATTCATGAAGTTGGACATAATTATTTCCCCATGATCGTGAATTCAGATGAGCGTCAATGGGGATGGATGGATGAAGGTTTAAACACCTTTATGCAATATCTTGCAGAGCAAGAATTTGGAGAAAAACATCCAGAAGCCATAAAAGGATACGACAAATACCCATCTAGGAGAGGTGAACCAAGTCAGATAGTTGATTACATGAAAGGAGATCAAGATTTTATTTCTCCAATTATGTCTAATCCTGAAAATGTCTACCAACTAGGAAATAATGCATATGGTAAGCCTGCTACAGCATTGAATATTTTAAGAGAGACTATTATGGGTCATGAATTATTTGATTACGCATTCAAAACCTATGCACAAAGGTGGATGTTTAAGCATCCTACACCAGATGATTTTTTTAGAACTATGGAAGATGCTTCTGCTGTAGATCTTGATTGGTTCTGGAGAGGATGGTTCTATTCTACAGATTATGTGGATATAGGTATCAAAGACGTTAAAACTTATATTCCAACAAATACACCTACTAAAGAAGCAAAAGAATTATTGTCTCAATATGGAATTACAGACCCAGAAAACTATCCTGGTACAGCGGATGCCGTTTATGTTCTAGAAATAGGAAGTGAGGATTTTGATGAATCTATGCTTACTGATAATCCTCTTGAAAATGCACCTAAGCTAAACGAATATATACTTGATAATTTTAGTGAACAAGAAAGAAGAAACATGGAAGTGCCTAAATATTTCTATGAAATTGTTTTTGACAAACCCGGTGGACTGGTAATGCCAATTATTGTAGAATATACTTATGAAGACGGTACAACTGAAAAAGTGAAGTATCCCGTTCAAGTTTGGAGGTTAAATGATCAGGAAGTATCTAAAACCTTGGCGTCAGACAAGAAAATCACTAAAATTGTATTAGATCCTGACTTAGAAACAGCAGATGTTGATCTAAGCAATAATACTTGGCCAAAAGAAGAAGGAGAATCAGAGTTTGAAGAATTTAAAAATTCTAGAGATTAACGCGAAATGAATGATAGCATAAAACCGTCTCTTTTATAGACGGTTTTTTTATTTACAACCTTTTAGACTATGTTTTATTATGCTACTTTTGCAAAAAGTTTACACCCATGTATAAAAGTCTTATTAGACCAATTTTATTTAATTTTGATCCTGAGCGCGTTCATCATTTTAGTTTTTCAGCATTAAAATCGATAGTAAAAATTCCTTTTGCTAAATCTATATTAAGGAAAAAATTTGGTGCTGATGACCTCACTTTAAATCAAAATTTATTTGGTCTTAACTTTAAAAACCCAGTCGGTTTAGCAGCTGGATTTGATAAAGATGCAAAACTTTATAAGGAATTAGATCACCTAGGATTTGGATTTATTGAAATAGGAACTGTAACTCCAGAAGGTCAACCAGGAAACCCTAAAAAAAGATTATTTAGACTTAATGAGGATCATGCTATTATTAATCGTATGGGGTTTAATAATGAAGGTGTAAAAGCAACTGTTGATCGTTTAAGATCAAACTCGGGGATTTTAATTGGTGGTAACATTGGAAAAAATAAAAACACACCTAATGAAAAGGCAGTAAATGACTATATCATTTGTTTCAATGAGCTTCATCCTTATGTAGATTATTTTGTGGTCAATGTGAGTTCACCAAACACTCCAAATTTAAGGGATCTTCAAGATAAAGAGCCTCTAACTAAGCTTTTACTTCAATTAAAAGAATTGAATAAAACAAAAAAAATACAGCGCCCCATATTATTAAAAATTGCTCCTGACTTATCCAATGACCAATTATTGGATATAATAGAAATTGTAGAAGTTACTAAAATAGATGGTTTAATTGCCACTAATACAACTATTGAAAGAGAAGGACTAGCATCAAATAATAGGGAAGAAGTTGGCGGTTTAAGTGGAAAACCATTGTCACATAAATCTACTGAAATTATCCGTTTTATAAAAAAGCACTCAAAAAAAGACATACCAATTATTGGTGTTGGTGGTATTATGTCTGCCAATGATGCATTAGAAAAACTTGATGCAGGAGCTTCTCTTGTTCAACTTTATACTGGATTTGTATACGAAGGACCAAGTTTAATTAAAGAAATAAATCAAGCCATAAAAAAAAGATTATCTTCAAATGCTAGATGATATTCACTTCAGCTTCTAGTAAAATATTAAATTCTTCTTTAATTTTTAATTGAATTTGTTTTGATATAGCTAGAATTTCTTCTCCTGTAGCATTCCCATAATTGACTAAAACCAAAGCTTGTTTTTTATGAACACCAGCATCATTTATACGCATTCCTTTAAAGCCAGCTTTTTCAATTAGCCAACCAGCTGGTATTTTAACTTCTTCTTCGTTAATTGTATAAAAAGGAATTTCAGGATATTTATTTTGAATAAATTTTAAAAACGAAACGTCTACTACTGGGTTCTTGAAAAAGCTACCTGAATTCCCTATTTCTTTGGGGTTGGGAAGTTTTGATTGTCTTATTGAAATAACAGCTTGAGCAATAGTTTTAATGCTTATTTCTCCATTAAAAAATGGTTTTTTTAATTCCTCTTGAATAGCACCATAGGAAGTTTTCAGTTGATGGTTTTTCTTGGTCAATAAAAAATCAACTGATGTAATTATGTATTGCCCTTTGGCAGAATTCTTAAATATTGAATTCCGATAACCAAATTTACAATCAGCTCTTTTGAACTCTTCTTCTGCAACGCTTTGTACGTGTAATGCTCTACAAGAATGAAAAACATCCTGAAGCTCAACACCATAAGCACCAATATTTTGAATAGGAGATGTGCCTACACAGCCAGGAATAAGGGAAAGATTTTCAAGACCTCCATAATTTCGTTCAATACACCACATTACAAATTGATGCCAGTTTTCACCTGATTGAACGCGAATACGAACTACATCTTCATTTTCTTCAATTATTTCTTTTCCTAAACTTTGTATATGAACAACGGTTTTTTCAATATCTTTTGTAAGTAAAATGTTGCTACCACCACTCAAAATAAAAAGTTCAGAAGCATAAAAACGTTTCAACACATGTTTAATTTCCTCTATTGATGTTACAGCAATATATTGCTTTGCTTTAACATCAATACCAAAAGTGTTATGGTATTTTAGTGAAAAGTTTTTTTTGATTTCCATTTAGGATTTTGGATAAACGTCTAATGCTTTCTTTAAAATTTTTATAGCTCGTTTTAATGCATTTATATTGAGCACATATGCAATTCTAATTTGACTTTTTCCAGCACCCTCAGTGGAATAAAACCCACCAGCAGGGGCAACCATAACTGTTTCACCATCAAAATCAAAATCAGACAATAGCCATTTAGCAAAATCTTCAGCATCTTCAATTGGTAAATCAACAGTACAGTAAAATGCACCTTTGGGAACTGCAATTTTTATTCCTTCAATGTCTTTAAGTCCTTCAATTAATGTGTTTCTTCGGTGAACATATTCATCAATCACTTCATTAAAATATTCATCCGGGGTTTCTGTAGCAGCTTCAGCTGCAATTTGTGCAAATGTTGGAGGGCTTAACCTAGCTTGTGCAAATTTCATTGCAGCAGCCATAAAAGCTTTATTCTTTGAGGCTAAGCAACCAATTCTAGCACCACACATACTGTATCTTTTGGAAACAGAATCAATCATTATAGCATGATTATGTAATCTTTCAACACTCATAATAGAATGATGAACGGCACCATCATAAGCAAACTCGCGGTAAACTTCATCAGCCAAAATAAATAAATCATATTTAATTGCTAAATCAGCAAGTTGATTGATTTCGTCTTCTGTATATAAATATCCAGTTGGATTGCCAGGATTACAAACCAAAATAGCTTTAGTTTTATCCGTAATTAATTTTTCAAATTCGCTAATAGGAGGTAAGGCAAAATTATCTTCTATTTTGCTTTGTACAGCTTTTACTGTTACACCAGAAGCTGTAGCAAATCCGTTGTAGTTGGCATAAAAAGGCTCAGGGATAATCACTTCATCTCCAGGGTCTGTTATACAGCCCATTGCAAAAAGCAGTGCCTCAGACCCTCCTGTAGTCACAATTAAGTCATTAGCAGATATTGATAAACCGCTTCTTTGGTAATAGTTGGCAAGTTTTTCTCGATACGATTCAAAGCCTTGTGATGGGCTATAGGCTAAAATATCTAAATCTGTTTTTTTTACAGCCTCAATAGCTTTTTTAGGAGTTTCAATATCAGGTTGACCAATATTTAAATAATATATTTTTTTCCCTTTTTTGGTAGCAATATCTGCGTAGGGAACTAATTTTCTAATTGGAGATTCAGGCATTGTAGTGCCTTTGATAGATATTTCTGGCATAAAAAATAATTTTTGTGCAAAAATGCAAAATATATGTTAGATATTGACTTTTATGCAAAAGTAAAATCCATTTTTTGACTATTTTTATGATATGAATAATCATTTAAAATGTTTAATTTTTCTATTCTTAACTTTAAACCTCTATAGTCAAGAAGAAAGCTCTTTTGAGTTTATTAATTCAACTAAAAGAAGTGAAAAAATAAATTTTCTTTCAATTAATAACATGATTGTTATCTCAGTTGAAATAAATGGTATGTCAACCAATTTTTTAGTTGATACAGGCTTGAATAAGACCTTATTGTTTTCATTTGATGATCCCAATTTAATTAATACAGAGTTATTGAAACGAGTAAGAGTTAGAGGATTTGGAGGTGATGAAGAGCTTTATGCCTATCAATCTATAGGAAATCAAATTAAAATTGGTGGTTTAATTAATAAGAATGCTGAAATTTATTTATTTTTTGATAATAAATATAATTTAACCAATAAACTTGGGGTAAATATTAATGGAGTTATTGGCTATGAGCTATTTAAAGACTTTTTAGTCCGCATAAATTATCAACGCAGACAACTTAAATTTTATAATCCTGACCGTTTTAATAGAAGACTTTCTAATTTTGAACGTAAAGATATAGAGTTCTATAAAAATAAACCATACATTAAAATTGCATCAAATGATTATAGTATTCACTCTGATTCTTTAAAACTATTAATCGATACTGGTTCAAGTGATGCTTTATGGCTAATTGATAATGAAAACCTCGCTATAAGGGAACCCAATTTTAAAGATGTTATAGGGTACGGGTTTGTTGATTTAATAATTGGTAAACGCAGCAAGCTTAAAAAAGTTAACTTTGGAAAATACCAATTTGATGAAGTGAATGTGGCATATCCAGATTCAATTTCCTATTCTTTTCTAGAAGAAGTAAAACTAAGAGATGGTAGTTTTGGATCTGAAATAATGAGAAGATTTATATGGTTTATGGACTATCCAAATAGTCAGTTGTTTTACAAAGCAAGTCGTAATTTTGATGATCCATTTATTTATGACATGAGTGGATTAGTACTTAAATACGGTGGGGTTGAAGTTGTTAAAAAAACTAGTCCGATGCCTATTTTTACTGATAGTGAAGATGGGTATGGTACCTCCAATGAAAATCGAGGCAAACAACTCAACGTTAGCTACGAAATGGTCAATCAATTAAAAATAGCTGCGGTTAGACCTAATTCACCAGCTTATGCTATTGGACTATTACCCGATGATGTAATTCTTGAAATTGATGGAAAACCAGCTTACCAAAAAAACTTAGAGCAGTTAACTCGAATCTTATCTTCTGGACATGATAAAAAGGTGAAATTAAAGATGAAACGTTTTGATGAGATATTTGAAGTAATATTAACGCTTAAAGACCGGCTAAAAGAGCTGGAAAAGTAGTTATTATTAACACTTAAAAATCTAAAGGTATATATAGTTCAGATTTTACTTTTTTACCTTTATAAATAGCAGGTTCAAATTCAAATCCACATTCCAATATTATTTTTTCAGCTGTTTGATAATAATCTTCATTCGTAGTAATTGAGTTCGCTTTTATTGGTTTTCCTGTTTCATCAATTACAACCTGTATCACATAATTGTCATTTTTGCCTAAGATTAATTTATTACTGATTTTATCTATATGTTGATTCAAGCAATCTTCTGCCTCTAAGTTAAGTTCTTTGAGTATTGCTTCCTGGTCTAGAATATCTCGATAAACCACTTGCATAAAATCTGGCTCAGGCTCAAAAAAATCGCTTGCATAATTAGATTTCTCAATTAGAATAGCTTCTCTAATTTCTACATAATTTGCATCATGTTGTATTGTTTTAATAGGTAAACGCCCTTCTGTTTCTATCAGAGTTTCATACCAATATGCGTATTTATGCTGATTGAATTTTTTTGGATTAACTCTTAGTTGGTCTGCGTAATAAATTATTTCTTTGTTATAAGCCTTTACTACTTCAGCTTTTGAAGCAGAATAGCCTAAGATTTCATTTGCTTCGTTTTGCCAATTAAATTTTATCTTTCCAAAATTCATTTTTTCGGTAGTCACATCTATAGACAAGTAATAGTCTTTATCAGGAAAGCGATAATGTACCCAATTCGATTGTTGATTGTAAACATAACTTTCGGTAATTTGTCCCTCAAAATAAGTCTCAGATTTGTAATTTCCATCCTGAATGTAATACACAATACTATCAATTAAATTTTCTTGCGCTAAGTGTTCAGCATTTTTATTATCTATAGGAGATTCGTATTTCACTTCATAAGTGATTTTACCAGAAAAAAAATCTTGGGCATGTATTTTACAAATGAATAGAAAAGCATATAAAAGTATGCATTTCGTGGAGTTTAGAATCATGATATTACTTCATTTAAATTCGATTATAAAGCTAAGAAAATATCTTGTTTTTTGTCCTAATTAAATTTCAATAAATACAATACACCTTGAAATATTAGCATTCCAAATGAAGTTGTAATTTTACATATTTAAATTCTACAAAATCAAGATGAGAAGTCAATTTTTTAATCCATTTGATATTGTATATTTACATTTTTAAAAATCTAATTTTGAAAAAAATAGCATTAGCTTTACTCAGCGGACTTCTCTTAGCTTTTTCATGGCCAACCTATGGTTTTGCTGGATTAATTTTTATAGCATTTGTTCCTTTATTTTTAGTAGAATACTATGCCAAACTAGAAATTAAAAAGCGAAGAGGCTTTAAGCTTTTAGGGTTTTCTTATTTGACTTTTTTTGTATGGAACTTTATCACCACTAGCTGGCTTTACTTTGCTGATGTTTTTGGTATGGCCTTTGCCATTTTGGTGAACTCGCTACTTATGGCACTTGTTTTTGTGATTTATCATCAAATTTCTAAACGCGTTCAATTTACAGCTGCTGCAAGTTTTTTTATTGCCATTTGGTTAGCCTTTGAAGAATTGCATTTACATTGGGATTTCTCTTGGCCATGGCTAAATTTAGGCAATGTTTTTGCCAATCATACCAATTGGATTCAATGGTATGAATTTACTGGAAGTTTTGGAGGAAGCTTGTGGGTTTTACTTGTCAATTTTATGGTTTTTAAAGGGATAATTTTATTTCTCCAGCACAAGGATAAAGCCATATTAACTAGAACATACTTGCGATTTGTACTTTTGATTGGCGTTCCTATTGTAATCTCCTTAGTAGTCAAAAGTAAATTAAAAGATGCTGATGAAAAAATAGAAATTTTAGCAGTTCAGCCAAACATAGATCCCTACTCTGAAAAATACCATACCAATGATACACAAATTGGTCAGCTCATAGATCGGTTAGTTACAGATCAATTAAAAGAGTCAACACAGGTTCTACTACTTCCTGAAACTGTTTTTGCTAGTGGTACACGGCTTCAACAGTATAAGCTTTCTCCAGCTCATCAATTTTCTACTCATATGTTGGAAAGATTTCCTCAACTAGCAATTTTAGGTGGAATTTCGGCTTATGATATAGTAAATGATGAGGCAAATAAGAATACACAGACCAACTATCATCCTAATGGATTTTGGTATAATGACTACAATGCATCATTTTTTGAACAACTTGGAAGTGATCCAGAGTTTTATTTAAAAAGTAAATTGGTGGTTGGAGTAGAAAACTTCCCCTATAAATCATTTTTTGAACCTATTCTAGGTAATGTGATGCTAGATATGGGAGGAACAGTTGCTATGAAAACTATCCAGGATGAGCGAAGCGTTTTTACTACTAAAGATAGTATAAACCTAGCACCTATTATTTGCTATGAATCTGTTTACGGTGAATTTGTAACCGGTTATGTAAAAAATGGTGCAGATGTGTTAACAATTATGACAAATGATGCTTGGTGGGATGAAACTCAAGGTCACCAACAACACTGGGTATATGCTAAGTTAAGAGCTATTGAAACAAGGCGTGCTATTGCAAGAAGTGCCAATACAGGTATTTCTGGGTTTATTGACCAAGATGGTAGCGTAATTAGTAGAACCAATTATGACGAACCTACAAGTATACGTGCTGATGTTCCCATATATACTAAAACAACTTTTTATGTAGAGCATGGTGATTACATTCCTAGAATAACAAAATTTTTACTCATTTTTATTTTCTTATTTGCCTTAGTAAAACATAAAAGAGAAGGAATTAAACGTTAATTGGATAATCATTATAATTTTGAATCGTTATTACAACTCAATTTTTATAATGTAAAATAAGAAGCATTGAAAAAAACACTATTCTACATAAGCTTTCTTTTTATAAGCTGTGGTATTTATGCTCAACACAAAATGAGTGTTGATGCAAGTGTTTTAGCAAATGAAAAAAGAATAGAAATCCAACAAGTATTAGTTTTTAAAAATACGACTTCACAAGTCTTGAGCGAAATTTGGCTTTATGATTGGATCAATGCCTATTCTGAAAAGCGAAGTGAATTAGGCAAACGCTATGCACAAGAATACCAACGTAGATTTCATTTTGCCTCTGATGAAGAAAGAGGTGGAACTACTTTGCATTCAATTGAATCTGAAGATCAAAAAATTAATTGGAATAGACCTCAAAAACAACCCGATTTAATTCAAGTGAATCTTGAAAAACCACTTCAACCTGATGAAGAAATTAAAATTGATCTGAATTACTTGTTGAACATACCCACTACAAGGTTTAATTCATTTGGTTATGAAGACGGTAATTTTTTATTGAAATACTGGTTGATTTTGCCTGCGATTTATGAAGATGGTAATTGGGTGCTTTATAGTGATAAAGAATTGTTTGATATGCCAAAACAAGCTTTTGATATTGATTTAAAAATAAAAATTGATTCAAATTATCAGGTCACATCAGCCCTAGATATTATTAATGAAACAGAAGATAATCAGAAAAAAACAGTTTACTTTAAAAATGAATCTATAGCACAGTTAGATTTGTATTTAACTAAATATGATTCGTTTGAAACAATTATTACGGATTACGGTACTTTATCTACCAATATTAGCTCTTGCGTTAAGCTTAACCCAACTATTTTAGCCATTGTATCAGATCGAATTTTAAGCTATTTGAACCAAGAACTTGGGCCTTATCCATATGATAGAATTGTTGCCTCAGAATCAGATTACCAGTTAGCACCTATCTATGGATTAAATCAATTACCTTCTTTTATAAGACCATTTCCAGATGGTTTTCAGAGCGATATAAGTCTGTTTAAGACGGTGACTAAAAACTATTTAAAAAATACAATTTTCATCAATAACAGAAAAGATCAATGGATGTTAGATGCCATTCAAATTTATTTGATGATGGACTATGTAGATAAGTTTTATCCAGATACCAAATTAATGGGTAGTATTAGTAGTTTTCCTGTGGTTAAATGGAGTCATGCAGCTAGTTTAGACTTTAATCAACAATATGATTTTCTTTTAGAAACCATGACCCGTCAAAATTTAGACCAAACACTTACCACTTCTCAAGACTCTCTACTTCGGTTTAATAAAAAAATAGCTAACCCTTACAAGGCAGGCCTCTCTTTCAAGTATTTAGAGACATACTCCTCAGCTGATTAATTAAAAAATGGAATTCGGAGTTTTTATGGAGATCAACAGAAGCAATTTACCGAAAGGAAGGATTTTAAAAGGGCTTTAGAAAATAATATAAATAGCGAAATAGACTGGTATTTTGAAGATTATATCAAAAACAATTCTTTTATTGATTACAAGATTAAAAAAGTTAAAAAAAGTGATGATTCTTTAGAAGTTAGATTGAAGAATTTTCATGGAAATAGAATTCCTATTTCTTTAACTCAGGTGATTAATGGGGAGTCAGCTCATGAAGATTGGGTTCCACCTTTTGAAAGAGATACAACGGTTATCATCAAAAATCATGGAGCAGAACGCTTAGCCGTAAATTTTGATGGAAAACTTCCAGAACTTAATAAGCGTAATAATTTTGAAAAAGTAACCAAGCCGTTTAGCAAGCCATTTCAATTTAGAATTTTAGAAGACATTGATGACCCACATCACGAACAATTATTTATTATACCTGAATTTGGTTATAATTTGTATGATGGTTTCTATTTTGGACCTAAGTTTTATAATACCTCCTTATTACCAAAGCAATTTAGCTATAAAATTGGTCCCAAGTATGGAACAATTAGTAACGCATTGGTGGGAGATGCTATGATTGATTACACCAGTCTTTTCAAAAATCAAAATATTTTTGCAATTCGCTACGGTGTATCGGGTTCTAGGTTTTCTTATGACCGTGATTTGTTTTTTAATAGATATTCTTTTTTTGTGAATTTTTCCTATCGTCCACTAGATTTGCGAAGCAACGTTAGACAATTTTTAACCATGAGGACTTTAAGCATAAATAGGGAGAGAAGTGAAGAAAGTTTGTTTAGTGAACCTAACTATGATGTGTTTAATATTAATTATAGATACCAAGACAAAAACTTAGATAAATTTTTTACTCTCGAAACTGATTATAGAATCTCTAAATCTTTTAGTAAAGTTTCATTCAGTACACGTTTTCGAAAGTTATATAATAACAATAGACAAATCAATTTAAGGTGGTTTGGTGGATTATTCATATTTAATGAAAATAGAGATTCTGATTTTTTTAGCTTTGCCTTAGATAGACCAACCGATTATATGTTTGATTATAACTATTACGGAAGAAGTGAAGATTCAGGTTTATTTAGTCAGCAATTTTTAATGGCTGAGGGTGGTTTCAAGTCAATGCTAGAGCCTGCTTTTGCAAATCAATGGATGACAACCTTTAATGCAAGTACTACCATATGGAATTGGATTTTTGCTTATGGAGACGTGGGCTTGGTGAAAAACAGGGGAGAGCAGGTTAATTTTTTGTATGATTCGGGTGTTCGATTAAATTTAGTTGAAGATTATTTTGAATTGTTTTTTCCTGTCTATTCTAGTAATGGCTGGGAGGCTGGTCAAAGTGATTACGCAGAACGCATCCGATTTATTGTAACATTAGATATACCAACTTTATGGCGTTTGTTTACACGAAGGTGGTATTAGTAAAGACTTTCAACCACGTACAATTTTTTAAATAATTTTTGAAAAATAAACTTTTATGGTTAAAGTAGTCTTTGGCTAGTTATATAAAAGTCCGTATAAAATCTTACTTTTGTGGCATGGAAACAAATAGACAAAAAAAAATTGCTGGAGTAATTCAAAAAGATTTAGGGAATATCATTTCCAAAATGCTGAAAGATGCTGGTCATCAAAATATTATTACTAGCGTAACAAAAGTAAGAGTAACACCAGATTTACTTCAAGCTAAAGTTTATTTAAGTGTTTTTCCAGAATCTCATGGTGCTGCACTGGTAGACTCAATTAATGAGACAAAAAATAAAATTAAGCATCAGCTATCACAACTAACTAAAAATCAATTAAGAAGAGTGCCAGAACTTTCTTTTTACAACGATGATACACAAGCTTATCTCAATGAAATAGAAGATGCCTTTAAGGGAAAAAACAATCCGCTTAAAGACAATAACTAATGAATTTTGCCTTTAAAATAGCTAGACGATATTTATTTTCTAAAAGTGAAAATAAGGCCATTAATTTTATTAGCTGGATTGCAGCCTTGGGTATTATTGCAAGCACCTTTGCATTGATTGTAGTACTTTCGGCTTTTGCTGGATTAAAAGAATATTCTATTCAGTTTACTGGCGCACACGACCCAGATGCAAGAGTATTACCTGCTCAAGGAAAATTTATTGAAATTTCAGAACAACAACTTGAACAAATTAACAATTTAGAAGAGGTGATTGCTGTTAGCAAGGTTGTTCAGGAACGTATTCTTTTAGGTTTTAAAAATAAAAACACCCCTGCAACACTAAAAGGTATAGATAGTAATTTTAAAAATGTTATAACCCTTCAAAATTCGATTATTTATGGAAATTGGATAGATAATGAATATCAAGTTTTAATGGATAATACTTTGGCTAGAAGCCTTTCAATTGGTATTATGGATGCCTCAGGGGTTTTAAGTTTCATGGCACCAAAACCAGGAAAGGGTCAAATTACAGACATAAATTCTGCATTTAGAAGAAGTAATGCAAGTGTTTCTGGAATTTTTACATCTAGTGATGATAAAGATAAAAATTATGTCTATGCTGATATAGAATTTGCGAGATCTTTATTTGAATTGGAGAATAATCAAGTTAGTTACTTAGAAATAAAATTAATAGATCCAAAATTATTTTCTAGTGTAAGTGATGAAATAAAAAAGATTTTTGGGAACAGCGTAGAAATAAGAAGTAAAATAATGATAAATGATGAACTATATCGCATGCTTAATACAGAGTATGTTGCTGTTTATTTTATTTGTACATTGGTTGTAATAATTGCTTTATTTAATGTTATTGGATCAATAATAATGACAATATTAGATAAAAAAAGAGATATCTTAACTTTATACAAATTAGGTGCTAATCAATCAACACTGATTAATATTTTTAAATTTCAAGGTCTATTAATGAGCTTTTTAGGGACTTTTATAGGAATAATTTTAGGCTTAATAGTAATTTGGAGTCAATTACAGTGGGAGTGGTTTATGATAAATTACCAATTGGCTTATCCTGTAAAGATTGAATTTCAAAATATAATTATAGTCTTTGTGACTGCTATAAGTTTAGGTACACTTGCTTCTGCAATAGCATCAAAAAGAGTTAAAAACTTGATTTAAAAATAATTGAATAACTATTATATAATTTCGGCTGAAATTCCAGCGTCAATAATGTTCTCGCATCGTGGCCTCAAATCTTCATAATCTCCTGATTTTACAGCACACTTACCATTAAAATGTATAATATAAGTACATTGTTCTGCTTGAATAGGACTATGGTCACATGTTTTAATTAAAGTATCAATAACGTGGTCAAAGGTGTTTACTTCATCATTAAAAACCACAATTTCATATTCTTTTTGAACTTTCTCTTTTACTAAAATTTGCTCTTTATGCTTTTCTTGAAAATTCATATAATATTTTTATACAAATATAAATAAGATTACTAAAAAAAATCAAGATTTAACAAATTTACAAGCCACCCAATCTCTTTTAGAGTAATGTTTAACATATTGTAAACCATTGTTTTGGCAGGCTTCTTTTATAAGGTTTAAATCACTTTTATAAAAACCACTTAGCAATAATGTATCTCCATTATTGATTAAATGTTGTGCGTAAATTGGTATATCTTCTAATAAAACATTTCTATTAATGTTAGCAAGAATCAATTGATATTTTTTTTGAATAGAGTTTGCTCCACCTTTAATAACACTACCTTTACAATTATTTCTTTCTAAATTTTCTTTAGTATTTTCTACGCACCAATCATCTATATCTATATAATCTACTTCTTTAGCCTTATTTAAGCTTGCAACTATACCTAAAACACCAGTTCCGCAGCCCATATCAAGGACACTTTTATTTTCACAATCTTCTTCAACAATAAGTTGAATCATTTGATGGGTAGTTTCATGATGGCCTGTACCAAAAGACATTTTTGGTTCAATAATAACATTATGGGTAAAACCTTCTTTAGGACTATGAAAAGGAGCTCTTATATAAATAGAGTTATCAATTGCTATGGGATGAAAGTTTTTTTCCCATTCCTTATTCCAATTCTTTTGTTCAACCGTTTCAATCTGCCAACTAATATCAAAATCTGAATGCTGTAAAATTTGAATATGATCTATATTTTCGGGCGCTTTATCTTCTTGAACATAAGCAGTTAATCCATTGGAATGTTCTTCAAAACTTTCAAATTCAAGTTCACTTAACTGTGCAAGTAAAATATCTGAGGCTGGTTGAATAGGATTTACTTTAAAATGATAAACTAAATATTTCATGTCTTTTATTTATTGTCCTCTAAAAAATACAACGGTACTCATTGTTTTCAAAAGAATTCTTAAATCTAAAAAAAAATTTCTTCTTTTAATATAGTATAAATCATATTGTAACTTTTCAAGAGTGTCGTCTTTTGAAGATGCATACTTTGCTTTAACCTGAGCCCATCCTGTTAAACCAGGCTTTATGACGTGTCTAATTTCATAAAAAGGGACTACTTTACTTAGCATCTCAACAAAAACGGGACGCTCAGGACGTGGCCCAATAAAACTCATGTCTCCTTTTAGTACATTATAAAATTGTGGAATTTCATCTAATCGTGTTTTCCTTAGAAATTTCCCATATTTTGTAATTCTCAAATCGTTTTCTTTCGCCCACTGAGCTCCTTGTTTTTCAGCTTCTTTTATCATTGTTCTAAGCTTAATGATTTTGAAGTGTTTTCCATTTCTCCCCACACGTACTTGACTATAAAATAAAGGCCCTTTATTACCTAATAGGTTAACCATCAAAATAATTGGCATCAAAAGGATTAAAAAAAGTAATCCAATAATACTTATGATTATATCAAAGATTCTAGTTAAGGCCAAATATAACTTGTTCTGATTACTTCTGCTAAAAGGGAAATAACAGTAAAAATCATTTTTAATGTTCTCTATTGGGATTTTACTCGTAATCTCCTCATAAACCTGAGTATATGCACGTATAATTAATCCTTTTTTCAATAAGGGTAAAAGTTTCTTGTAAAGTAAACTACTTACCCCTTCAAGTGAGTTAGTTACAACAATTTCACTTACCTTTTCTTCTTCAACAACTTCATTTATAGCTTCAATTTTGAAGCGCTTTAGTTCGTTTATATGAGTATTATCAATATCAGTATCAATATAGCCTATAATTTCATAATTGGGGTTGTTTTTTTCTAGTTCCTTTTTGATATTATTGATGTCAAAATGATCACCAACAATTAATACACGTTTATAAAATCTAGGAGCAGAAATTAAAACGATGTAGGCATACCTCCAAATATATAAAAGAACAAATAAAATAACATAAAAATACAAAATTTGATACCTGTTTTGCGGAAGCGAAGGAGTTAAAACAGGGGTTGCAAGAAATAAAAGCAATGTTAGAAATGTGGCTGGGACAAGGTTTTTAAATATTCTATATTTAGATTCAGCTTTTTGTAAATCATAAAGTTCAAAAACTGTTGCAAAAAAAAGATAATAAAAACCTAATACAAATGACCATTGGTAAAAATTACCAAGATTACCAAAATACCTTAATTGAAAGATTTCTACACTCAACCATATAGAAAGACATACCATCAAAAAGTCTATAAAACGAAGTAAAATCTTTCGTTCTGATACTTCAAAATGGGACACTTTTATAGAAGACATAATAGTTAATCAAAACACAAAAGTAAGTATTTTAATTAAAATTTTATAAATGTAAATTCAAAATATTAATTTAATCTAATATTGAATTTTTTTAAATAGAAGACTAAATAATTAAACTTGTTTGTTAGTTTTGTAAAAAAACAAAAATGTCTTTAGAAAAGAAAGTGATGGACCAGATGAAAGTTGCTATGAAAGCGAAAGATTCGCTTGCTTTAGCTTCTTTAAGATCAATTAAAAGTGAAATTTTAAAAGCTAAGACTTCTGCTGGCAATTCAGGCAATATGTCTGAAGATGAAGAAATAAAATTACTCCAACGCTTAGTTAAACAGCGAAAAGACAGTGCTGATTTATATAAAGAACAAGGTAGAGAAGACCTTGCTGAACCTGAATTAAATGAGGCCAAAATTATAGAGCAGTTTTTACCTGCACAACTTACTGATGAAGAGGTAAATGAAGCAGTGAAGTCAATTATTGCTAATACTGGAGCAACTTCAATGAAAGATATGGGTAAAGTGATGGGAATAGCCAACAAAGAACTAGCAGGAAAAGCAGATGGGAAACGAATTTCTACAGCAGTAAAAGCTCAACTTGCTTAATTCTTATTAATAAGGCCGCGTGGCGCAACTGAATAGCGCATCAGATTTCGGCTCTGAGGGTTGCAGGTTTGAATCCTGCCGCGGTCACGACACTCAAGAAGCCACCTTTAAAGGTGGTTTTTTTATTTTTTAGACGAAATTTAAATGCACTAGCTTTTAAAGAGTAGTATAAAAAATAAAAAAGAACTACTG
>PXFS01000042.1 GCA_003564185.1 Flavobacteriaceae bacterium | reverse complement strand
CTTATGATTTAGATTGAATGAGCTTTTGGTATTTTTTCTGAATCCGTAGGATTCACATGCGTATAGAAAAATTGATACGATTGTGATTTCTGACCCCAGAAAGATCGTATGTTTTTTTTCATTCCATGTCAACATTCATAGCCTATAATTATTTCACAAGAATCAATTCAATTGAGGAATGAATTTCAATTTTTAATTACCTTCGATTTTTAATCTAAAAAATGAGTGAATTTAGACAGCAAATTTTAAGGTGGTTAAAACAAAAAGACTGGGAATTATTTGACTTCCAAAAGGAGGCTTGGCAAGCTTTTAGCCAACATAAAAATGGCTTAGTTAATGCGCCAACTGGTAGTGGAAAAACCTATTCTTTAGCTTTACCTATTCTGGAACAACTCACGCAACACCCAAAAAAAGGCCTTCAAGCCCTTTGGATTACTCCGCTTCGGGCTTTATCGGTAGAAATAAAATCGGCTTTTGAAAAAGTAATTCAAGAATTGGATTTACCACTATCAGTCGATTTGAGAACAGGTGATACTTCCGCTTCTCAACGGGCAAAGCAAAAACGAAAAATGCCCAATATTTTAATAACCACTCCAGAAAGTTTACATCTTTTACTAGCTTCCAAAAACTATCCAAAAACTTTTCAACATTTAGAAGCTGTTGTGGTTGACGAATGGCATGAATTGTTAGGGACAAAACGTGGGGTCCAAATTGAATTGGCTTTATCCCGTCTTAAATCAATCACGCGTCAATTGAAAGTTTGGGGAATTTCTGCAACCATAGGGAATTTGGAATTGGGTATGCAAGTTTTATTAGGCCACGAACTTAAGAATGCTGAATTAATAAAAGCTCATCTTCAAAAGAAAATAGAAGTAAAAAGTATTATCCCAGCAACAATGGAAAAGTTTCCGTGGCGAGGGCATCTGGGGCTTCATTTATTAGAAGATATTATTCCAATTATAAAAAATTCGAAATCTACTTTAATTTTTACCAATACACGCTCGCAATGCGAAATTTGGTTTCAAAAGTTATTGGAAAAACACCCTGAATTTGCAGGCGAATTAGCCATGCACCACGGAAGCATCAACAAAGAAACACGTCTTTGGGTAGAAAATGCCATAAGAAATGAAAGCTTAAAAGCTGTTGTTTGTACTTCCAGTTTAGACTTGGGTGTGGATTTTGCTCCAGTAGAAAGCATTATTCAAATTGGAGGTCCTAAGGGCGTTGCACGATTTCTTCAGCGGGCAGGAAGAAGTGGTCACCAACCCAATCAAGTTAGTAGAATATACTTTTTACCTACGCATGCAATCGAATTAATTGAAGCTTCTGCCTTACAAAAAGCGGTTTCCAAAAACGAAGTAGAAGATCGATTACCATACCTAAATTCGTTTGATGTGTTGGTGCAATATTTAACCACTTTAGCGGTTTCTGATGGTTTTTTTCCCAATGAAATCTTTCCAGAAATTCAATCTACATTTTGCTTTCAAACCATTAATGAAAATCAGTGGAATTGGGCGTTGAATTACATTGTTTACGGAGGCGAATCCTTGAAAAATTATGACGATTATAAAAAAGTGGAAATCACTTCTGAAGGAAAATACCAAGTACAAAGTAGGGGAGTAGCTATGCGTCATCGTTTGCAAATTGGAACCATTGTAAGCGATGCTGTTTTACAGGTAAAATACTTAAAAGGAAGTTTTATTGGAAGCATAGAGGAGTGGTTTATTTCGAAGCTTCAACCGGGCGATGTTTTCACTTTTGCAGGACGAAATTTAGAATTGGTGCGCATTAAAGGAATGCAAGTTTTGGTTCGTAAATCGACTAAAAAAACAGCTAAAGTTCCCAGTTGGATGGGCGGGCGTTTGAGTTTATCTTCGGAGATGTCGCATTTGCTTCGCGAAGAATTGTACCAAGCAAAAAACTATGAAACCCCCGAACTAAAAGCACTTCAGCCGATATTCGAATTACAAGAAGAGCGCAGTCATTTACCACAAGCTAACGAATTTTTAATAGAAACTTTTGAAACACGAGAAGGTTTTCATCATTTGTTTTACCCTTTTGAAGGTCGATTTGTTCATGAAGCTATGGCGAGTTTAATGGCTTATCGAATTTCGTTACTAAGTCCCATTTCTTTTTCTTTGGCTTTTAACGACTACGGATTTGAATTACTTTCAGACCAACCCGTAGATATGCAACAAGTAATGGACAACAATTTGTTTTCTTCGGATTATTTGTTAGATGATTTGAAAAAAAGTTTGAATGCTACCGAAATGGCCCGAAGAAAATTTAGAGATATTGCCGTAATAGCTGGCTTGGTATTTACGGGTTATCCCAATAAAAATGTAAAACAGAAACATTTACAATCCAGTTCCCAATTAATATTTGATGTTTTTAAAGACGTAGAACCCGAGCATTTACTGTACCAGCAAGCCTTTGTAGAAACTTTTGAATATTCCTTAGAGCAGGGGCGACTCCAACAAGCTATGGAACGAATTCATCAGCAAAAAATCATCTGGAAATCCTGTGAACAACCTACTCCATTTTCATTTCCAATAATTACTGACCGTTTGCGGGAGAAATTGTCTTCAGAAAAATTACAAGATCGCATTCAAAAAATGATTAAGCAATTGCAAAAATAAACAAGCGTGGACGATTTTTAATTTTCTCCAATTCAAGCAAAATGCTTGAATTATCATTTTTTAAAAATGATCTAACATGCGTCATCTCATGTAAAAGGCATTTAAAGTGCGTCCACGCACGTCACAAATACTATTCTTTTTTCCCTTTTTTATACACATGTGGATTTTCAACAATTCCTTTTTTGAAGACTTTTCTTATTCCCATGCGCAATTTTGCATCGGCTTGAAGAATTTTGTCTTTAATTTTTTCTTCGGGTCTTCCGCGGAATGAAGTCACATGAAATTCATCATCTTTTCTAAAAGCCTGCTCCGAAAAATAATAATTAGAGATACATTTTCTACTTTCGTTCGACTTTACAGGTGAAACTGAATGAAGTGATTCTTGGTGCGTTGCCATTATAGCTAAACGATTGAATTTAGATACAATAGTAATTGGATCGTTTTCAAGTCCTTCTGGCCAGATTTCCAAATTTCCCCCATTTGCTAACTCCCAATTTGGAGTTACATAATAAAGCAAATTGAGCACCCGCCATAATTTTCGGTCTTTATCGTGTGAGTTGTCCAAATGCGGATTCAAAAATTGATTTTTCTCCATTAAAGACAATCCACCGGCATAGAGATTTTCATCAGGCAATGCTTGAGGAATACCTGTAATTTTTCCAATAAGTTCAAC
This sequence comes from Flavobacteriaceae bacterium, assembly GCA_003564185.1. Lineage (GTDB taxonomy): Bacteria > Bacteroidota > Bacteroidia > Flavobacteriales > Flavobacteriaceae > Psychroflexus. The sequence goes on along the minus strand of PXFS01000042.1, from coordinate 3,347 downwards.
AACTTCTTGCTCCTGAAAAGCATAAATACATTCCTCTAACAAAGAGGGATATTTGTTCATTTCAAAACCGACAAACTTATTTTCTCGAATGCTTTTTTTCAGCATCATCTGGTCTCCAGAAGGAAATAAAGAATGAAGTTGATGCGCTAAGTCTTCTGGTAATAAATTGTCCACAACAAAATGAGGAATCCGATGATCTGAAGCAAAATTAGCTTTTAATTCGGTTTCTTCTTTCTGAATTCGTTGTACAATGAGTTGAGCTATTTCTTTTCTTTTCATAGTCAATTATATGAAGCATAAAATTAAGTATTTCTAATGAATACATATTGAAGGATCTAAGAAAAGTAATTGAAAAAGGACTTATTTACTGCGTTTAGTCATAGAAGCGAGTGATATATACAATCTTATTCTTACATTCACTAATCTAAACTTTAAACTTCGGCTGCTTATATGTAAACTCAGGTAGGTGTATACTGAGTAATCAATAGTTTCCTTTTAAATAATCTATTACTTTCAAAGAATTCAACTAATTTTGTAGAAAATTCAACTATTGATAAGCGTTTTAATTCCTACTTACAATTACGATTGCTCTGCCTTGGTGCTTCAGCTGAAAGATGAAATAGCTTCTTTAGGTGTTTCCATAGAGCTAATAATAGGGGATGATGCTTCTACAACTTCATTTATTCAAAAATTAAAACAGCTTGAAGATGACCAATGTAGGCTTTTGTTGGCTTCAGAAAATAAAGGAAGAGAAGCTAACCGACTTCATTTAGCTAAAACGGCCCAGTACAATAACCTGCTTTTCATGGACGCTGATGTTCTCCCACAATCTACTGATTTTTTAAAAAAATGGATAGAACAAATTAATCAAACCCCTCATTATGATGTTATTTTTGGAGGAATTACTTATACCCAAGAACGTCCGCTGAAACAGCAGTTATTGCGTTGGAAGTACGGCCATAAATACGAAAAACAATCGCTTGAAAATCGACAAAAAAAACCTTATTTAAGTCTTGTTACGGGATGTTTATTGATTCAAAAAGAAGTTTTTATTCGCCATACAGTAATTGATGAAGCAATGTATGGGTTAGACATTTTACTTTCTTATAACTTAATGAAATCTAAAGCAGTAGTCAAACATATTGATTTACCTGTTTATCATTTAGGTTTGGAGGATAATGCAGGTTTTATTCGTAAAATTGAAGAATCTTGGCGATTGATTGTTGACTTAGAAAACCGCGGTTTAATACGTAAAGATTACCGCTCTATTCAGCAGAAATATTTGGCTTTACACCGTTTTAAATTAGCCAATTTATTGTCATTTTTATTTCCTTTAATTCAACCTTTAGGTGTTTTTTTAGCAGATAAAATGGCTTCTGTTTTTTGGTTAGATGTGTATCGGTTAAGCTTGTTTTGTAGGTTGAAGTTGAAACAAAATTAATTCACTTGTTTAGTTTTTAAGGCATTCTAAAAATTAGTGGTACTTTTACCGTTTAAACTTTAGCAAAAACAAATGAAGTTCTTACTTAGGAAATTACAAAAAAACACATTTGGAATCGGGTTTTTATGGAACGTCTAACTGAACCAATTCATTTAAATCTGTTGGCACTTTTCTATTTTTTATTTGGAAGTTATAAGAAGAAAATTGATTATGATTTAATACTTAGGCCACACCATGCGTACAGCCTATTAAGAGTGGCTGAATACGCCAAAGAAAATGAAATTTCAACCGTTACTCTGTTAGAATTTGGTGTTGCTGCTGGAGCTGGTTTAATGAATATGTCTCAAATTGCCTCTGAATTGACGAAATCTACAGGAGTTCAATTCAAAATTTATGGCTTTGATACGGGTAAAGGAATGCCTCCACCAGAATCTTATAAGGATCATCCAGAATATTATTTGGAAGGAGATTTTCCTATGAATTTTGAGGAATTGCAAAAAAATCTTCCCAAAAATGTTGAACTTATTATTGGTGATGTAAGATAAACACTTCAATCTTTTCAAGCTAAAATATCACCTAATGAACCTATTGGTTTTATTTCGTTTGACTTAGATTATTACTCTTCAACAAAAGCTGCTTTTGATATTCTATCTTTAGACGCCGAATTATTTCTTCCATTAACCTACCTTTATTTTGATGATATTTCATTACCTAACCACAACGACTCTTGTGGTGAATTATTAGCCATTAAAGAATTTAACGAGAATAATGCTTTAAGGCGAATTGAACATCATAGATTTTTAGAAAATTCAAGAATATTTAGAAGGGCCAATTGGATTAAATATATTTATTACTTTCATTTGCTCGATCACCCCGAAAGAAACAACTTACAAAGCAAGAAACGCAAAAGAGTAATTGCAAATCCTTATTTAAATTACAAGGAAAATGTAGATCAACACGATGTGTAATTGGGATAATCTCACTTTCTCCTGCCATCAATTATAAAAATACCAGGTTTATTTTTTTAATTGATATACACCAAAAACAAAATCGGACTTTTTTTCTTTCAAATATTCATCTTCAAAGGCAAACAATTCATCTAAAACTTGTTTTTTTTCATCGTTAAGCTAATAAAAATGATGAGCAATATCTTTTAATGCATTCGCTAAAATATTTCCTCCGTAAGGTTTTTCTATTTGAGTATTAAAATATTGATGTAGGGTGGGCATTATCATTTTAGAATCTACACATTCTGAAGGATCAGCCATTATCATACGCCATACTCCGGACCCAGAGAAATTATTTTTATAGAGCTTAGTTTTAAAACGTTTTTTGTACTTCTTTGGTACAATTTTCAGGGCTTTATTAACGGCTTTTATCTGTTCTTTGTCAAATTGAAGTCGAGTTGCACCCACATATTCATTCATTATCAAACCTCCATTTTCTTTTAATATGGGAATAATTTTTTGAGGGATGAAGGATTTAATTTCATCAAAGTGATGCAATGAAGCATTAAAAAGTACGTAGTCATATTTAGTTGCTCCAAAATCGTGCTCATAAATATTAGCACAAATAAATTCCATGTTTTTAATTCCTTTATTATCAGCTGTTTTACGCGCTTCAGTCATTCGGTAATCACTTAAATCTAAGCAGGTAATATTTTTAAAAATCGAACTTTTTGCAAGTTTCATTTCATGTGTAGATTCGCCACTACCTAAGGAAAGAACACAAAGATTTTTTTGGCCTTTTAAAATATCTTCAACCAGAAAGGAATTATGATCTTTAGTTGCATTACCACTTATTTTTTTATTCCAACGTTCCCTAACGTAAGGAATATCCCACCAATTGGCACTGGATTTCGCACTTTCATTAAATGCTGAAACCGTTCTTTTACTTCCTTTAAGTT
>PXFS01000162.1 GCA_003564185.1 Flavobacteriaceae bacterium | reverse complement strand
GCCATTCTTTTTTGTTCAATTGATTCGGCAATTCTTCGTTCTACAATGGGCTCAATTAAGGTTTTGCGTGGAGATTTTTCTAAAAAAGGCGAAACTTCAAGCTCGTTCTTCATTTTATCTTCAGCATTTTGGTACTTGTTTGTTCCTACTAAAGTAAAATCACCTGCTTCAACAGCCTTGATTTCTTCTTCTGAAGAAGCTTTTATTTTCTGCTGAATTTTCCCTTCAAAAAGTTGTTGCACAAAGCCTCCTCCTTGTTCTAATTGTTTGAAAATAGACCATGCATTTTCAGTAAATTGACTCACCAATGCATCAATATAGTAAGCGCCATCAGTAGGATTTTCTACTTTATCAAAGTAGCTTTCTTCCTTTAACATAAGCAACTGATTTCTGGAAATACGTTCGCCAAATTCGTTGGTTTTATGGTAAATTTCGTCATAGGCTAAATTGGTCACTACATAACTTCCACCAAGAACGGCAGACATGCATTCTGTGGTGGTTCTTAGCATATTCACATTGTAATCGTAAAGGGTTTTATTGCGTTTGGTTGGTAGTGAAAAATAATAGAAATTTACTTTATTTTCATAAGCTTCCAATAGGCTTTCTAATAAATAAGGTAGCGCTTTTAGTTTTGCAATTTCAAAGAAATAATTAGAGCCTACGGCATTGATTAATTTGACTTCTAAGCTTTCTATTGAAAAATGATTTGCCCAATTCAAATACTCATTGAACTGCGCTAAAGTATATGCTAATTGTTGAGGAATGGTGGCGCCAGCTTGCTGAAACAAACGAGCATCTACTTGAAGTACAACCGAAGTTTCTTGAAGCAGATTACGCCAAATTTCCTGATCTTTTTCTAAGTTTTGCCACCAGTTTCCAGTAGAAGCAAAATGATGCAAAGGGTCTATTCCGATTTCAAATTTAGCAGTGTGATTTTTACTGGCTTCCAATAAAATTTTACTTAAATCTGAATTAGGTTGTTGGTATTCTATATAAAAATCGGTGGTCAAATAAGCAACCGATTGAAAATAGGAAGCATAATCTAAATCTGATTTTGAAATAACCACCCAAATGAACTCTGCCCCTCTTTCTACTATATCTTTGGTAAATTCAATGGCCTTTTCTATACCGTGATCAAAGTGAATTTGTTCGGCAACTTTCCAAGTTTCTTTTGCTCTAGTTTCAAATTGTTGTTCTACATCATCTTGGTGGTAAAAAGGTTTTATGTCTACACCGTGAGGTGTTTTGGTGATTAATTTTTCGTTGTAATCAGCTCCTTTTAAATCCACTTGAATTTTTTGTTTCCAAGCTTTTGCAGAAACTGCTTCAAAATCTTTAAATAGTTTTTCCTCCATAATTTAATTCTCTAAGCTATCGGCATATTCAATAATAAAAATCTCTTCGTTGGGACGTTTCATATAGTATTGTTGCCGAGCGAATTTTTCAACTTCAACAGAATCTTTCAAATTCTCCAAAATCTGATTATCGCTTTTAATTTCTTTTTCGTAATAAGCTTTATTCTTGAGGAGTTCTTTCTTTTCCTGATCTAACTCCCTATGATTTAGCCACGAGTTAGCGTCAAAAAACAACATCCAAATGGTAAATAAAATGCCCACAAACACAAATCTGTTACTGAGAATTTTAAACCATGTCTTAGATTTTAGCTCCTTCCATTTCATATCTCAAAAGTAAGCTTTTTTTTAGTATTTGATTAGCTTAAAACGAGTAATCCAAGGATATGTATACCAATTTAGCGCATTTTTTGATTGACAGCGGATTAAAAATTTTAAGTCGATTAAATAGAAATGATATAAGTATTTAACATTACAACAGTCGTTCTTTAATAACTGATTGAACAATATCAACCGCTACGTTGTTGTATTTGTTATTGGGAATAATTAGGTCAGCAAATTCTTTTGTGGGTTCTATAAATTGTTGATGCATTGGTTTAAGTGTGGATTGGTAGCGATGAAGTACTTCATCCAAATCTCTTCCTCGTTCTTGGATATCACGCTTTAATCGACGTATTAAACGTTCGTCACTATCGGCATGCACAAACATTTTAATATCAAATAAGTCGCGAAGTTCTTGGTGTGCTAATACTAGAATACCTTCCACTATCATGACTTTTTTGGGTAAAGTGGTAACCGTTTCTCCTGTTCGGTTATGTTCTTTGAAAGAATATACGGGTTGTTCAACAGGGACACCTGCTTTTAAGGAAAGTAGATGTTCATGAAGTAATTCGAAATCAATAGATTTAGGATGGTCGAAGTTTATCTTTTTTCGTTCTTCAAAGCTAAGGTGGGTAGTATCCATATAATAGGAATCTTGGTAAATCACATCAACTTCGTCGTGTTGTAATTCGTTGATAATTTGATTAACAACTGTAGTTTTTCCGCTTCCGGTGCCACCAGCAATTCCGATGATTAACATGCTTCTAAGTTTCGAGCAAAAATAAACAAATTTTAGAATTATTTTAAAACGATGCTTCAAGCTTTCTCCTGTATTTCATGTTTTAATCACCACAGAGACGCAGAGAACGCAGAGAAAACAGAGAAACTTGTTTAAAATTCAGTAAATCTTAATTCTTAATTCTTAGTTCTTTTTCCTCTCGCAAAGGCGCAAAGTTGCAAAGCTTTCTTCTTTATTTCACGCAGAGGACGCAGAGTTTAAAAACGCAAAGAGCGCAGAGAAATTGATTTAAAATTTATAATTTACAATTTAAAATTGAATAATTCTCGCAAAGTCGCTAAGGCGCTAAGTTGCTATACTCTCTCTATTTTTTCACGCAGAGAACGCAGAGCTTAATACGCAGAGGACGCAGAGAAATTCATTTATAATTTATCAAAATTAGTGTTCAAAAAAATAAACTTCAGTGGCTCCTTTTCCGTATTCGTAGAAATCAGCTTCATAAAAATCCAAATGTTCAAAGCGTCTTAGTAAGGTATCAATTTCGTTTTTTAATACCCCTTCTCCTACTCCATGGATGAGTATAACTCGTTTGATTCGTTTTTTGAAGGCGAATTCAATTTTGTGTTTGGCGGTGTCTAATTGAAGGTTGAGAATTTCAAAATTCGACATATTTTGCCAGTGATCGGTGAGTTTTTCAATATGTAAATCAACTTCCATTGGCGGGGGAAGTTTATCTTTGGGTCGTTTCTTAGAACGCTTTTTTTGTTCTTTTTGCAAATCGATAGCGCGTTGAGCGTTCAATGCGTCATAATCAATTGTAATACTTTCCTTTGGGGAATGAATCAATTGATTTGGAGTTGCTTTTACCAAAAAGCCTTCAGTGGTTTCTACCTCAATTTCTTCAGAAGAAATCTTAACAATTTTTCCCTTGATTACATCATCAATCCATTCAACAAAATCGCCTACTTGGAATTTACTTTTCGCCATAAATTACGGGTTGGTTAACTTTTATCCTCATGATCTTCAACAGCAGAATCCTCTTTATGGTCTTTATTGTGTTGAATTGAAGAATCTGTTTTGTTATCGGTTACCCATTGTTGCGTAGATTTGTACAAGCCATACATCAAAATCACCAATCCACCTATTTGAAAATAAGCTTCATCTTGCTCATAAGCTAGGCTATAAATTAAGATAGCAGCACCAATAACTATGAGAAAAGTATTGAAAGTTTGTCCTTTAGTATTCATAAAAATGAATTTTTACAAAGGTATTTAAAAAAAATATGAAGTTTTGCACAAAAATTGAATATTCAAGAAATATGTTCAAAACAATTTTTATATTGCGTTAAATTTATTAACAAAATGCTTTTAAAAGTTTTTCTTGTTTAACTGGAAATCAATAAGCATAAAACCTATCGAGCTTTAAATAATCCGGTTTTAAAACAAAAATAAATGAAAGATTCTACCAAACTAGATCAATTTTTAATCACTAATTCAAAGTATTTTGAAGCGCGTGATTTAAACTTGCTTGCTCCAAGCATTGAACGTGCAATTGATCAAAAATGGCCTATTTTAAGAAGTATGACTTTTAAAGATCCAACTATGTTATTAGTGATATCGGTTGTTGTAGGAAGCTTAGGAATTGACCGATTTTTATTAGGGCAAAGTTTGTATGGGGTTTTAAAATTAATCACTCTTGGAGGTTGTGGAATTTGGACAATTGTAGATTGGTTTTTAATTATGGGCTTAACTAAAGAAAAAAACAAACAAGATTTAATAGCGGTTATCAACTAATGCAAATTGAACAACTTTCTCGGCAACTAGATGCTACTGAAAAACAAAAAGCCAGTCTAGCTTATGTAATTTCATTGGTAGTTTTAATCGCCAGTGTCCCGTTACCGCTTGCTGGGTTTTTAGGAACTTTAGGCTATGCTAAAGTGCAAGAAAAGTATTCGAATTTTGTCAAATATCATTGTTGGCAAGCTGTATTTTCACAATTACTGGTGCTTATTTTTACAAGTATTTTTTGGGGATGGTCTGTTCGAATTCTGTTAACAACACAAGAATTCACTCAAGACTATTTTTATTACCTTGGGTTTCTTGTTGTATTCATTCTTATTGAAAGTATTTTTGCCATTGTTTCTGCTTATCAAATAGAAAAAGGAAGGCATCCTAAATGGTGGGTTATTAGCGCTTTTTTAGATCAAAGAATTGAAGATGTTGAAAAAAATTAAAAATATTCATCTCCGGTATTTACTAATTTTTGCAGGCATTCTTTTAGTTGCTTATTATTATTTCTTTGGACACTCGTCTTCTTTTTACTTGCCTTGTATATTTCATCAAACCACGGGGTATCAATGCCCCGGATGTGGTAGTCAGCGGGCTTTTCACGAATTACTTCACGGAAATTTCAGTCAAGCCTTTCAGCTCAATCCACTTATTTTCCTTGTTTTTTTGGTCATTGGATTAAAACTTTTCAGCTGGAAATATCCAAAAATCAAAACTTCGCTAAATAATAAATGGGTGTTTGGTGTTTTAGTGGTTTTCATTCTTTTATTTACTATTTTCAGAAATTTAAATTAAACCATCTAATTTCCTTATTTTTGCTGAAAATTTTAAAGCATGCAAGACGGATTATACGCACATTTCAAAACTCCAAAAGGAAGTATAAAAGTAGAATTAACTTATCAAAAAACACCGGGTACGGTTGGAAACTTTGTTGGATTAGCTGAAGGAAAAATCAGCAATTCTGCTAAGGCTGAGGGCGAAGCTTACTACGACGGATTAAAATTTCACCGCGTAATTGAAAATTTCATGATTCAAGGTGGAGACCCAAATGGAACGGGTACTGGAGGTCCTGGATATAAGTTTGAAGACGAATTTCACCCTGACTTAAAACACAATCGAGCAGGCGTTTTGTCTATGGCCAACGCAGGCCCAGGAACCAATGGAAGTCAGTTTTTTATCACCCACAACGAAACTCCGTGGTTAGACAATAAGCATACGGTTTTTGGTTTTGTAGCCGAAGGACAAGAAGTAGTTGACAGCATTCAGCAAGGCGACAAAATTGAGGAGTTAGTCATTGAACGCATTGGTGAAAAAGCTGAAAATTTTGATGCCGTTGAAGCTTTTGAACACTTCAAAAAAGCAAAAGAAGAAAGAGAGGCTCAAGCAAAAGCTGAAGCTGAAAAGAAATTGGAAGAGGTAAGCCAAGGTTTTCAGAAAACAGATGAAGGTTTGCGTTACCAAATCATACAAGAAGGTACAGGAAAACAAGCTGAGAAAGGAAAGATTGTTAGCGTCCATTACAAAGGAAGTTTGCTTAACGGACAAGAATTTGACAACTCCTACAAACGTGGAAAACCCATTGATTTTCCTCTAGGTGTTGGTCAAGTAATTGAAGGATGGGACAAAGGAATTGCTTTGTTGAAAGAAGGTAGCAAAGCTAGATTTGTTATTCCTCCGCACATGGCCTATGGCGATCGAGCTGTTGGTGGCGTCATTCCTGCTAACTCTCCCCTACTCTTTGATGTGGAGTTGATGGAAGTGAAGTAATTAGGTAATTGTTATACTATTGAGTGAGCTTCAATAACTAAATTACTGCGGACTGAAAGTCAACTTTATGTGATTACTCGAATATAAAGTTATCTGAAATATTACTTGATTTTCGACACGGTTATAAATATTCATTACTAATGACGATTTTTTTAAATTATTGATTATTAGTATTTTGTTTCAGGTTCGAGCGGAGTCGAGAACCATTCACATCTCGACTCCGCTCGATGCTAGAACAAGATTAAAAAACGTCACATCCTATTAAAAAAAATTGCAAAATTTTCGGGGGCTACCAATGACATCTTTCATATAACATTGTTTATTATAATTTTGTTTTAGGTTCGAGCCCTTCCACTATCGCTCAGGACAGGCTAAGTCGAGAACCATTCACATCTCGACTCCGCTCGATGCTAGAACAAGGTTAAAAATCAATAGCGAAAAAATTCGTAAATATTTTATAAGTTAGATTATTCATTTAGCTGAGTTAGCTATTTTTTAAGCTAAAGAGAAATGAACTAATAAGGTGGCATAATTTAAACTATTTTTTAGAGCAATGAAGCTCACTTTTATTTTATATCAATTGAATTTTAAAATGAGATTAAATTAAATTGAATTATTTTTATCCGTTTTCTGTCGCTCTAAATTGAAGCACAACTTGTAATGGGATTCAATAACTTTTATTATCCAAAGCATTGT
>PXFS01000066.1 GCA_003564185.1 Flavobacteriaceae bacterium | reverse complement strand
CTTTAGAATTAATCGTTCCCAATCTAAAACAAACATATTTCATAGAACAATATGTAAAATGGTAGAAAGTAAACCCACATATCTAAATCAAATAAAACAGACGTTAAGTGTATAACTCAAATAAGTTTATTCGCTTTTACTTAATTTTATCACTTTATAATAAGGACTTTTCTATTTTTGATGTAGAAACAAATACTGATGAAATTAACAAAAGAAGAAATTTTAAAGCGGTGTAATGCCGTAGTTCCAAATACATTAATGGAAACCTTACACATCAAGTATATTGATGTAGGCGATGATTTTTTGACTGCAGAAATGCCTGTAAATTCAGGTGTACACCAACCTGATGGGGTTTTACATGGGGGAGCTATGGTGGCTTTAGCAGAAAGTGTTGGTAGTGCTGCTTGTTTTATTTTTTTAGATGCAGAAAATTACATGATTAGGGGCTTGGAGATTTCAGCTAATCATATAAAAAGTATTGCCTCAGGTAAGGTTTTTGCTACAGCTACTTTTTTACATAAAGGAAAAACCACTCAAGTTTGGAATATCCTACTTAAAGATGAAGAAGGAAAACTAATTTCAGCTTGTAAGCTAACTACAATTTGTCTTCCTAAGAAAGCCTAAATAAGTTAGTCTTTAAGCCTTCAATTATACAATATGTTTAACTTGTGCTACAGAATAAAACTGAACTTGTAAAAAATATTTGTTTCCTGAATAAGAAACATTTATCTTTGTGAAAACCAATTTTAAGTATGAACGAAATTCCGTGTTGAAATTCTAGAGGAAGCAAAACAATTTCTTGACAATGTTGACGGAAAAAGCCGAGAGAAAATAATTTATAACATTTGGAAATCACAAAGGACAAACTACAAAGAACTTTTTAAAAAATTACAGGACGAAATTTGGGAGTTTAGAACTAAATACAACAAAACTTACTACCGACTTTTCGCCTTTTGGGACAAGAAAAACAAAGAAGATACAATCGTTATTTCAACACATGGGATAATAAAAAAGACCGACAAAACACCAAAAAGGGAAATTGAAAAAGCTGAACGAATTAGGCAACAGTATTTTAAAGAAAAAAACAAAGAGAAATGAAAACATATAGTTTAGAAGAAATCACTGATAGTTACATTGGTGAAAAAGGCACAAAAAAACGTGACGAATTTGACAACGAACTTCGACTTGATTTGCTTGGATATGAAATTAAAAAAGCAAGAAAACAGAGGAAACTGACTCAAGAACAACTTGGTGAACTTGTCGGGGTAAAAAAAGCACAGATTTCAAAAATCGAAAATAGTGCAACTGATGCCAGATTTTCAACAATATTAAAAGTGTTTAAAGTGTTAGGGGCAAAAGTAAAATTTGATGTAGAACTGAACGATCATAAGTTAGCATACTAGCTGAAAAAATGCCGATTGCACAACAGCGGTTTTGCGTTATTGCGGGGCTTATGAATAATTGAAAGTTAAATCCTTTAAATCCGTAACTACGCAAAACCACTAGACAATATAAAAATCTGTTGCTTAAATTAAAAAAATGGACTTTCAAAAATTTCTCAGTCAGCTTAAATACCACTACAAGAATAATTTGCCTTTTGTAGCTTATCACAAACCTTCAGCTAAAAGCATAAATGGACTGCTTCAAAATTCTAGTGAAGTTCAGTCGGTAGATTACCTTCAGAAAGGTTTTGTAATGGCTGAATTCAGTGGTTCAAGACAAACTCATTTCATCAATTTGAAGGATTCTCAACTGATAGAAACTAAATATGATACCAACTCATTTAATTTTGCTGCTTCAACTGAAAGTAATTGGATAGAAAGTATTTCTAAAAAGGAATATGAAGATAAAATTCAAAAAACCATAGACTATATTTTAACAGGTGAAGCTGAGAAAGTTGTTTTTTCAAGAAAAATAAAGGTAGAAAGCTCACAAGATATATTTCAAGCCTTTGAAAACCTTTTGTTTTTATATGAAGACGCCTTCACTTATTTGTGGCATCACCCCTCATTAGGCACGTGGTTGGGTGCTACTCCTGAAACACTGGTAACTTTACAACGTAATCGCTTATCAACAATGGCACTTGCCGGAACCAAAGTTGCCTCAGACAATTCAAATGAAGATTGGGGAGTAAAAGAAAAGGAAGAACAAAATTATGTAACACAAGCCATTGTAAATGCTATTAAAAAGTATAGTAACCAAATTGATGTAGGAGAGACGTCAACTAAAAAAGCGGGAAAATTACTACATCTTCATACACCTATTCAGGCAAAAATAGAAAAAACTGATTTCCAGAAAATTCTTGAAGATTTACATCCCACTCCAGCAGTTGCAGGATTACCCAAAGAAAAATCAATTGATTTTATAGTAGCTAATGAAGCATACCAAAGGAAATATTACACTGGTTTTTTAGGCGAAGTTAATTTTCCTCAACAAGTAAATCAAAGAAAAACTCGGAAAAATCAGGAATTTACGGCTGTTCAACCCAGAATACCCCAGACTGATTTATATGTGAATTTGCGCTGTATGGAATTTTCAGGTAGTCATTACAACTTATACGTAGGTGGAGGAATTACAAGAGATAGTGACCCTAAGGCCGAATGGCAAGAGACCCAAAATAAGTCGCAAACCATGTTAAATGTGCTATAATACTAAGCTATTGAAGTTTAGTATTCAATAGAAATAACTAATTTTGTAAATATGAACAAAGTTATTTCATCAATTCCTTTAGCACAGACTATTGTTGAGGCTTGCGCCTATTTTGGGGTGCATCACGTAGTTATTTCGCCAGGTTCAAGAAATGCACCTTTAACACTTAGTTTTTCCAACCATCCAGCTATTAAAACCTACAGTATAGTTGATGAAAGAGCGGCAGGTTTTTTTGCTTTGGGCATTGCACAACAAACTCAACAACCTGTTGCTGTAGTTTGTACTTCTGGCTCAGCTTTACTCAATTATTATCCAGCTGTGGCTGAAGCTTTTTATTCAGATATTCCATTGATGGTTATTTCAGCCGATAGACCTAAGCATTTAATAGATATTGGTGACGGACAAACTATTCGTCAAGAGAAAGCCATTCACCCCCATGTCACTTATTCGGCTTGCTTGAAGGAAGATGTTCGGAATGGCGACAACACAAGTGTTCAAAAATATAATGAAATTGAACTTTCAAAAGCTTTTCAGCAATGCTTGAAGCGGCAAAGCCCGGTTCATATTAATGCTCCTTTTGACGAGCCGCTTTATCAACAAACCGATCAAGTAGATATTGATTTGAAAGTTTTTAAGCAACTTGAAATTACTATTCCATCAGAAATCAACCCTGATTTAGCCAATTCCTTTGTAAAAGATTGGAATGCTGCTAAACGAAAATTAATTATCATTGGCACACATTTTCCAAATTCAATAGGTGAAGAAATAATTGAGCTATGGGCAAATGATCCTTCGGTTTTAGTTTTTAAAGAAACCACTTCAAATGTAGCACACCCAAATTTTGTAGATAGTATTGATGGAATTGTAGCACCAATTGAAAAAAAGGAAGATGCAGATGTTTACTTTAAAAAGCTTCAGCCTGAGGTTCTGATTAGTTTTGGAGGTATGATAGTTTCAAAAAAAGTAAAGGCTTTTTTAAGAAAATACCCACCAAAAGCCCACTACCACATTCACCCGCAAAAAGCTTATGCAACTTTTTTCATTAAACCTATTCACCTAAGAACAAACGTAAATAGCTTTTTTGTACATATTCAAAAAAGACTTAAAGAGGTAAAAAGTGATTATTTTGAATATTGGAATCAAATAAATCAATCACAAAATAGAAAAAGAGACAATTATTTAAAAAACATCCCTTTTTCTGATTTCAGTTGTTTTGCCTCTATACTTAAGCATCTACCAGAAAATGAACATTTACAATTGGCAAATAGCTCAACAATTAGGTATGCCAATTTAATGTCACTGCCTGCAGAAGTTGAGGTTTTTTGTAACCGAGGAACTAGCGGTATTGATGGCTCTACATCTACAGCAATTGGGGCTTCAATAATTCAAAAGCGACCTACAACCTTTATTTCTGGAGATCTTAGCTTTTTTTACGATAGTAATGGCCTGTGGAATAATTACGTGCCTGAAAATTTTAAAATTATTATTCTAAATAATTCTGGAGGAGGAATCTTTAGAATTCTTCCAGGGGAAAAACACAAAACTTACTACCAAACTTATTTTGAAACTACCCACCAACACAATGCTTCATATTTAGCTGAAATGTTTAACTGGGAATACCGAAGTGCGAAAACACAAAGCGAATTAAATAAGGAATTAAATCATTTTTTTAATTTACAAAAACAACCAAAAATTCTTGAAATTTTTACCCCAAGAGAAATCAATGATCAAATACTACTTGACTACTTTAAGCAGTAGTAATTAAGTAGTTTTTTTCAACTACTACTACAACTACTAGGATTTATTCATACCACCATCCACAATCAAGTCCTGACCTGTGATAGCTCTTGACCACGGGGAGGCGAAAAATAATACGCTGTCGGCTATTTCTTCTGGGGTGGTGACTTTACCTAGTGGGGTGTTGGCTTTGATGATGTCGAATACTTCATCCGAGGTGGCTGCGCTGGCATCGGTTTTGTACAACAAACCTCCACTTACCATGTTGACGGTAATTTGATGCTTGCCTAAATCTTGTGCCATATTTCGCGTAAAACCGAGTAAAGCGGATTTTGCCGTGGTGTAATCGTGGTAAGGTACAACAGGATTATGAAATAGGTTGGTGCCGATGTTGATGATTCTTCCAAAATTCATTTTTTTCATTCCTTCGCTTACGGCTTGTAGGGTATTCAAAGCACCTTGAAGCGTTCCTTGAAGCTGCTTTAGATAATCTTCCCAAGTGATGTTTTCGTGTAATTTATTTTGAATGGGGTCAAATTTATAATCGATTAACGCATTGTTGACTACGGTAGTGACTTTTGCATCAAAATGACTTTCGGCTTCTTTAACTAGTTTTTCCATGTCTTGTTTTTGGCGCACATCACCGTATAAAGCCAAAGCAGCACTACCTAGCTCATCTGCTAATTTTTGCGCTTTTGCTTCGCTCTTATAATAGTTGATAATCACTTTTGCATCTTCTCTTACAAAGGCTCTACATAAGGCTTCGCCAAGTCCTCTGCTACCTCCTGTGATGAGTACTAATTGCTGATTGAGTTTCATGAGTTTTAGGTTTTAAATTGAATTTTAAATCTTTTTTCTGCTTGCTAATGATGATAAAAATGATGAATAGGGGCGTTGCCTTTGCCTAATTGATAGTGCGCCCCAGCAGCAATAGCTTCGTGGATATAGGCTATTGATTTTTTGGTTGCCTTTTTTAAGGAAAAACCACGAGCTAAGTATGTGGCTATACTTGAGGAAAGCGAGCAGCCTGTCCCATGCGTATTTTTGGTATCGATTTTTGGATTAGTAAATTCAGTTAAGGTATGGTTTTCATTATCATATAAAACATCTTTAAGCACTTGGGTGTCTATATGACCTGCTTTTAAAACTACACTTACGTTGAATTTTTCAGCTAACAACCGAGCGCTTTCCCCAAGGTTCTCTTCATGGACTTCTTGATCTAATAGCAATTGAGCTTCAGGAATATTGGGAGTAATGACGCGGGTTTTTGGAATTAACAAGGATTTTAAAGTTTCAACTGCTTCATCTTCTATAAGTTGATCTCCAGAAGTGGCCACCATTACAGGGTCAAGTACAATATTTTTGGGCTGAAATTGGTCTAGCACTTCAACCACTGTTTTGATGACTGCTGACGAATGCAGCATTCCGATTTTAACCGCATCGGTTCCAATATCTGATAAAACTGCATGAATCTGATCCTGTATGGAAGCTTCAGAAATAGGGAAAATGGAATTTACCCCTAAGGTGTTTTGCGCTGTAATAGCCGTGATAGCAGTGGTAGCAAAACCTCCGTTGGCACTAATACTTTTAATGTCGGCTTGAATTCCAGCTCCTCCACCAGAATCGCTTCCGGCGATACTTAATACTTTATAATAAGACTTCATAGGCTTCGATTTAATGAAAATTGATATCTCTAAAATGCCATTATACAGGCCATTTTTCAAGTTGGTAGGCACTATCCCAAAACATCCATTCCATTTGTGCCGTTTTAAGGAAGGCTTCCGTCATTTGTTTTTTTACTTCTGAGCTAGATTTTTCAGCATGGTATTCTGTAATTTCAGTTGCTCTTCGCACGGCATTAGCAAAATCTTCGCCACCGTAAGTGGCAATCCATTTTTGGAAAGGGTGATGTTCTAAATCTACCTGAGATAGTATGTGTTCGCCTACTTCTTTGTAAATCCAAAAACATGGTAAAACAGAGGCTAAGCTCACTTCAATTGAATTATAGGTAAACACTTCTGCTAAATACCCAGTATATAACATACAAGTTGGAGATTTCTCAGGGGTTTGAAAGCCTGCCAATTCTTCAGCGAATTCTTGATGAATCGCTTTTTCAACAGCAATGGTTTCGTTGGCAAATTGCATAAAATCCGCTGCTTGTTCAGCATCTTCTAATTGCGTGGAAATGCTTGCCAACACCTTTCCATAGGTGTTGAGGTAGTAGCTGTCTTGATGAATGTAAAAATGAAATTGCTCTTTTCCTAAAGCTCCGTCACTCAGCTCTTTTATGAAT
>PXFS01000120.1 GCA_003564185.1 Flavobacteriaceae bacterium | reverse complement strand
CAACGCGGACTTGGCCGCGTATAGTCTTAAAATGTTTTTCAGAGTTGCAGTAAATCCAGACTTTTATCACTTTGGTAGCTGTAAATGGCAAAACCGGTTAAACGCCACACCGTTATAGGGCTTTTAAAGAATTCCATGATAAACAATCAAAAAATACATCAGGTACTTGAATATATTTGTTCTAAAGAGAATCAGAGTAGCTTTGAAACTGATGAAATAGCTGACAGTTTAGGTTTTTCACTTTCTGAAACAAATATTCTGGCCAGAGAGATAATAAATAATGGAGATGCAAAAGATTGTGGTAATAAAGACACTAGTCAAAAAGGTGCGGTTTGTCTCTTAAAAATTGCGGCAACAATGGACGCATATAACACAAGTAAATATTACCAACCAGAACAAAAATTTAATGTTTTTATTAAAACTGTCTCACGAAGCTATAACCTTTTAGATATTCCAGAGGCAGCAGTATCTATTATTGTAAACGCTTATAGACAAGGAAAAGATACTTTCACTTTAAGCGGTGAGAAATTCTGGATTAACAAACTGTTCACTATCAAAATTTTTACATATGAAAAGCAGGTCAACTTTGACGAATTCGAAGAAAATTGTAAAAATAAGAATATGTGGATCAATAGTAGACTTGATTCCTATTACACTCCAGAGGCTTTAGCTTTAATAGGTGAAGATGTTACTGATAAAATAATAGGAAATTCTGAATTTGGTGAAGCAACAAAGGATAAAGGAAATACAGATGACAAATTTGTAGATGAAACCCGATTAGATGAATTAAGGTCAATCAACGATGCAAAATATGATCTAACAAAATTGATAAGGCTTTGCGAAGAGCTTAATGATAATTACTCAAGAAAAAATTATTTATCTGTCGGGATGATTGGAAGAACTATCATTGACCATATTCCTCCAATATTGAATTCATTAAGTTTTAATGAAGTTGCAAACAACTATCCAGGTCAAAGTTTCAAAAAAAAGCATGTTACATTTAAATAATTCCTTGAGAAGTATAGCTGACAGTTATCTGCACCAACAAATTCGGAATAAAGAAACCCTTCCTAATGCAACACAGGTTAGCTTTCAACAAGATATGGATCGATTACTTGAAGAGATTATAAGAAAACTTAAATGAATAAATTTAGCCCTATAATAGGCGTTTTAGGGCATGAGGAATTCCAATAAGTTTCAATCGAAAACTTTCTTTCTAATATTTAACTTAGACGGGTACAA
Organism: Flavobacteriaceae bacterium; assembly: GCA_003564185.1. Lineage (GTDB taxonomy): Bacteria > Bacteroidota > Bacteroidia > Flavobacteriales > Flavobacteriaceae > Psychroflexus. Next base: position 5,449 of record PXFS01000120.1, on the reverse strand, counting down.
CAAAAGCAAAAAGGTTCCTTAATGAAAAAAGAGAAGTACTTACAAATCTTCAGGTATCTAAAGGAATTTGCCAATCTTAGAATTAACCCTGTCCGAGATATTGAAAGTCAAGAAACCCATTATCCTGAAAAACTTTGGTTTAATGATATTATTGAAAATGATCTATTTGAAAATATTATTAGACCTGATTTCAATACTGAGAATGACTATTGGATTCGTGTTAAAAAGCCAACAGAGCCAGAAAGTCCCAAGTTTGCAAAGCTACCGGATGATTTAGAAAAGTGGGTTGAGCCAACCTCGCTATTAAGTGAGGAAGAAGAGCCTATTCTCAAAGACATTATTGAAATTGAAGGAGAAACAATTTCAATAGAGGATAATCCCTCCGTTAAAAAGAGTTTTAAAAAGTATATCAACCAACAATGGCTTGATGACCTGATAGAGTATAACTCACAGATGGAAATTTATGAGAAAAATTATGCTGTATACGAAAAACTAAATGCCATTTATAAACAACTTTTCCGGATATACAATAAGAGCCAAAAATTCGGTGAAGAATTTGAATTAGTGGTCGGAGTTGGGTTATTGCATTTTAAAGAGAGCGCCGATCACCCCAAAATATTTCGTCATATTTTAACCCAACGCGTAGATATAGATTTTAAATATTCTGAAAGAGACTCTCAAATCCTCGTTAGTCCAAACCTAGAATCTGAGCCGCAAATTGAAACAGATTCAATAATTGACTTAGATGACCAGTTTGATTCACAAAACATACTCGATGCCGAAAAAGAAATCGAACAATTACTAAGTGAGAAAAACATTTATACTCTTTTTGACAATGGAACTATTGACGATGCTCTTCAAATGTTTATTGAAAGAATTTCACCTGAGGGCAAGTATAATAATGTTGTTGAAAAACCAACTCTTGACAGTACTAAACCGGTTATATCTTATTCTCCAGCTTTATTATTAAGAAAAAGAAATACCAGAAGTTTTACAGCTGTTTATGAAAAAATATTAGAAAACATAGAAAATGAAGATGAGGATCTTGAAATAACATCGATTGATGATTTGATTGGAAAAAATAAGGATGTTGGTTTCGATCCTTCAACAAAATATCCAGATGTGTCTTCAAATCATCAACCAATTTACTTCCCAAAAGAATTTAATGATGAACAAATTGAAATAGTTGAAAAATCAAGAGTAAATAATAAAGTTCTTGTTCAGGGGCCTCCAGGAACTGGTAAATCCCACACCATTGCGAACCTGATTTGCCATCTACTTGCAAATGGGCAAAAAGTTTTGGTTACGGCATATACCAAACGTGCATTGGACGTACTAAAAGAACAATTGCCACAGGAATTTAAAGATTTAGTGGTAAATCTATTAAGTGGCGATTCTTCTTCAATTAAAGATTTGCAACATAGCGTAAATTCAATAAATGATCAGCTATCGAGAATTAGCCTTAAAAATCTTGAAGAAGAAATTGAAAGAGCTGAGAAAAACCTGCGCACTTTACGTGAAAATATAGCTACCACAACAAATCAACTGGTCAACGTAAAAGAAAAAACTAACCGCTCACTAACCTTCAATCAAAGATATTCGGGTTCATTAACACAAATTGCAGAACTTTTAGAAAAGAATTCTGAAAAATTTGAGTGGTATAAAGACTCTTATTGTGATTTTGAAGATGAAGAAATCTTCAATGAATTAGAAAAATTTATTGAACTCAGTAAATTTTACAAACAAGTTGATAAAAGTGAATTTGAATATGCTATTCCCGAATTTGGCAAATTACCAGCTCCAGAACTTATTAAAGAGTTCAGCGATCTTTCAGAAGAAATTTTACAGTATGAATTAGAAGAGAGTCAATGTTCTGTTGAAAGTAGTGATTTCCCAAAATTGAACAATTTGCTTATTGAATTAAGCAATTATTATAGAAGAGCAGAAAAATTACACATTGATTTTAAAAAGAATTTAATAAATACATACCTGCAGGGTCAATCACAGCAATGGAAACAGAGGTTAGAAAACTCAAGCCATATTCTTGGTCGAATTGACGATGAGACCTTAAAAAAGATTGATAAAAACATTGAAGTTAATCTGCCAAAAGATAAGAGCTTAAAACAGCTTAAAAATGACGCCAAAATTCTACTCGATTACTTAAAAGAAGGGAATTCCCTTTCAGGTCTTACGTTTTCCATAAAGAAATCTTTCCTACCTAAAGATTTAAAAGAGCGGTTATATTTTATTGAAGAAGTTAAAGTTAATGGTAGTGATTGCGACACAATTGAGGAATTTCAGCACGTATTAAAAGATATTGTACTTCAACAAGATTTAAATGAATTTTCATATTTATGGAATAAAGAAGTTCCTTCTGGAACGTACTTTATCAAATTTACTCACTTTAGAAACATTACAAATGAAGTAAAAAAACTTTTAGAGATTATAGATAGGTCAGAATTCTTTCGTAATGAAATCGAAGAGATTTCTAATGTTGATATTTCTCCCTTTGATTTAAAAAGCGTTGAAAGACTAAAGGTTGAAAGTCAATTCATACTGTTGTTGAACGAATTAGAAGGTTACAAAGAAAAGCTATCTCATGTTTCAAGTTATTTAAATCAAGACAATTTTCATTCCATACGAAATAGAATACTAACCGCTTTTAATGAAAAAGATTATAGATCGTATGAAAAATTGCTTACAGAGTTAGATGACTTGCAACAACGGAAAAGTAAGTTTTATGAGTTTCAACAATTAAATGCAAGATTATCCAAAGAACTTCCAAATCTAATAGAAAGTATTGAGTCTGAAAACTTCTCAAAAACTGACCTTCCTGAGCTGAAAAAAGCTTTTCTATACAAACACGCGCAACAAAAACTTAAGGAGTATTTGGATGATGAGAATGAAGAGAACTTGCTACACAAACTTCAATCTCTTGAAAAAGCAGAAAAGAAGTCCATAAAAAATCTTGCTTCAAGAAAAGCATGGTATTACTTGGTTGAACGCCTCCAGCAGAACCGTTCATTAAGACAACATCTTGAAAAATGGGTCTTGGCGGTATCTAAAATTGGGAAAACAGGTAGGGGTAAACGTGCAATGAAGTTTAAAAAAATTGCACAACAAGAAATGGAGTATTGTAAAAATTCAGTTCCATGTTGGATTATGCCTCTTTATAAAGTTGCAGAAACGATTCAACCTGAACAAGAAATGTATGATTATGTCATAATTGATGAAGCGAGTCAATTAGGCCCTGATGCTATTTTCTTACTTTATATAACCAAAAAAATTATCATAGTTGGTGATGATAAACAAACCTCTCCAGAGTACATAGGAGTTAGTCATGATACAATGGCTCCTCATATAGCACGTCAATTAAAGGGTATTCCTTCATCACAATTTTATGGTACTGAATTTAGTTTTTTTGATCATGCTAAGATTTTTTGTGATGGAATGACTGTTCTTCGGGAGCATTTTAGATGCATGCCTGAAATAATTGAATTCTCAAACAAGCATTTTTATGAACCATCTGGAAAACCACTTTATCCTTTAAAACAATACTCGGAAGATCGAATTGAGCCATTAGAAACCAAATATTGTCCTAACGGTTTTACAGATGGTCGAGGTTCAAGAATTATCAATGAGCCCGAAGCTAAAGCAATTGCTGAAACGATAGCAGAGTTGACAAACAATCCCAAATACGATGGGAAAACTTTTGGAGTAATAACCTTGCAAGGAAATCAACAAGCAAATGTCATTGAAAACTTCATTTTAAAGGAGATTGGAGAAAAGGAATTTGAAGAACGTAACATTGTTTGTGGTAATTCTGCTTCCTTTCAAGGAGATGAGAGAGACATCATCTTTTTAAGTTTAGTAACAGCTCATAACCACAATCGACGGGCACTTACCTCAACCATGTATGAGCAAAGATTTAATGTTGCTGTTAGCCGTGCTAAAGAACAAGCTTATTTATTTCATTCTGTTCAATTAGATGACCTGACTAATACAGATGATTTACGTTATAAGCTGTTAGATCATTTCCAAAACTTCAATTTTAAACAACTTGAATTCGATACAATCATTGAAAGGAATATTGGGACACAGCCGGAACCTTTTGACAGTTGGTTTGAAGTTGATGTTTATAATGACATTGTAAAGAAGGGTTATAATGTTATTCCACAATATGAAATTGCAAAAGGGAAATACCGAATTGATTTAGTTGCCATATTCTCAAATGGCATAAAAATAGCCATTGAATGTGATGGTGATAAATGGCATGGACCTGAACAATATCAAGATGATATAAATCGACAAAGAGATTTAGAACGATGTGGGTGGGAATTTTTTCGGATTAGGGGCTATGAATATTATTCAAATAGAAAGAAGGCCTTGAAAGCTTTATGGCAAAGATTTGAAAAAGAAGAAGCCAAAATAAATTCTCGCTCTTCCAAAAAAGAAGAAATTGAGCAAAAAAATGAAATTGAAATTCCCAGTCAAACCAATGATGCACCAGAAAGTGACCACAATAAAAACGACTTATTCAATGCAAATGCTAATAATTCATTAAAAAAAATTGAACCAGATCGATCTAAAGCAAAAGAAGTCGATGAAACCGTCATCAGATATTTTAATTTAAGTAGTAATGGTAATTATACTATGACGGATGATGAACCAATAGAGTCGGATTTTACAATACCAATTAAAAAAAACCAAAGAGACGGGTTTTTACTTCAATGCTATGAATCCGGACACGTTAATAAAGTCTATATATCTACTTTGTTATCAAAAAAAGTTGACAGGGAGTACAAAAATGGCTTGAATACTGAGGGTACATTAAAACATATTGAAGTTGTAGATTCCGAAAAAATTATTAGGATTTATTTCGAAGAGAATCGACAAAGAAAGTTCAAAGCTCATCTGACAGAAAATATTTCAAGTAGAGAACAACTTCATTTAAAGGGTTACAAAGTAATCTATAACGAGTATTCAAATATTGAATACAAGATATTTCCGCTTGAAACTTATGATGGAATGAAACGGCTTGTTTTTCAAAGTTTTTCTGCAAATGGGAAACCTATAAGCAATAGTTATTATGATAAAGAGTGGGAAATAATAAAAGAGTATAATGCAAATCATAAACCTTCTCAGAAAATAAAGTCAGAAGGGGGAAAACCTTCGGTTAGCAGTTCAAAATCAAAAGATCTATTTGGTGAAGAAGTAGTTTCAGTAAATAGCATCGTGAAGATAAAGATGCTCCAAAATGAAAGTATACATTTTGTAAAATTAACTACTTCAAATACCAATGATAAAAAGAACAATGGAGTTCAATTGGTAGGTCAAGTCCCAAATTCTGTGTAAAAACAAAATTGGTTAGGCTGCCAGTTTAAAGGAGATTCGGTCATCATTTAAGGTTACTTGTTGTTCGTTACACATGGTTTGTCTAAGGGTCTTT
>PXFS01000098.1 GCA_003564185.1 Flavobacteriaceae bacterium | reverse complement strand
GTACAATATACGGAAATTAAATGACTAACTCAAAAAATTAAAATAGCACTAAGTATTTGGTAGATTGTTAAATGTCTAAATTAGATGAATATGACATTATTTTAACTTTAAAAGTGTAGTAATTTTTGACAACTTTTTCTAATTTTACAATAAATCCCTAATTAAAATTTATTATTCGTATTATTTTGCTGAAAAAAAACTATTTATTAACCGAAATCGTTTAAGTCTGATTTTGAATTAGGTACTTTTATTATAATGTAATATTTTTGGAAATATGAATGAATTAAAAAAGATTGCTGTATTAACTTCAGGGGGTGATTCTCCAGGCATGAATGCAGCTATACGCTCTGTAGTTAGAGCTTCAGCTTACCACAAAATTGCCTGTGTTGGTATATATAGAGGTTATCAAGGTATGATAGAAGGTGCATTTGTTGATTTGGATGCTCGTTCAGTTAAAAATACAATTAATCGTGGCGGTACTTTTCTTAAATCTGCAAGATCAAAAGATTTTATGCACAAAGAAGGAAGAGAAAAGGCTTATGCTAATTTGAAAGCCAATGACATTGATGCCTTAGTTGCAATAGGAGGAGACGGTACATTTACGGGTGCTACAATTTTTGGAAAAGAATTTGATTTTCCTGTAGTTGGAATTCCTGGTACCATTGATAACGATATTAATGGAACAGATTTTACTATAGGCTATGATACTGCATTGAACACTGTTATAGAAGCTATTGATAAAATCCGTGATACGGCAAGTAGCCATGACCGACTTTTCTTGGTCGAAGTCATGGGTAGAGATGCAGGTGATATTGCCCTTAATAGTGGAATTGGTGCTGGTGCTGAGGAAATCCTAATTCCCGAAGAAGATATGGGAACTGACCGATTATTAGAGTCATTAAAGCGAAGTAGAAAATCAGGTAAAACCTCAAGTATCATTGTAGTCGCAGAAGGCGACCAAATTGGTAAAAATATTGGCCAGTTAGCTGATTTTATTCAAACGAATCTTACTGAATACGAAGTTAAAGTTACCGTTTTAGGTCATATTCAACGGGGAGGCTCTCCAAGTTGCTATGACCGCGTGCTAGCTAGTCGCCTAGGTGTTGGTGCTGTAGACGCACTTTTAAATGGTAAGAGTCATATCATGATTGGGGTACAGCATAAAGAAGTTGTACAAGTACCTTTTGAGTACGCAATTAATGGACAAAAAGAATTAGATAAAGAATTAATCAGAGTAGCAGACATTATGTCGATTTAAAATAGCTATTACCTTTTATTAATATTTAAATTAAAAAATAAAATGACAAAGATTGGAATTAATGGATTTGGAAGAATAGGAAGATTAGCTTTTAGGATTGCTATGAAAAATAGTAATGTAGAAGTGGTTGGGATTAATGATTTACTTGAAGTTAACCATTTAGCTTATTTATTAAAATATGATTCTGTTCATGGAAGATTTGATGGAGAAGTTGAAGTAAAAAATGGAAACTTAGTAGTGAATGGTCAAGAAATTAGAATTACAGCCGAAAAAAATCCAGCTGATTTAAAATGGGATGCAATAGGTGCGCAAACAATTTTAGATTGTACGGGAATTTTTAAAGATCAAAAATCAGCTTCTGCCCATATTGAAGCGGGTGCAAAGAAAGTTGTTATCTCAGCACCAACAAAGGATACTCCAATGTTTGTAATGGGCGTTAATCATATGGATGCTAAGCCAGAAGATACAGTAGTTTCAAATGCTTCTTGTACAACTAACTGTTTGGCTCCAATGGCTAAAGTAATTAATGATGAGTTTGGTATAGTTGAAGGTTTAATGACAACTATTCACGCTGCAACTTCTACTCAATATACCGTAGATTCTCCATCAGCTAAAAATTATCGTTTAGGAAGAAGTGCTATTAACAATATAATTCCAACTTCTACTGGTGCAGCGGTTGCTGTTGGAAAAGTCATTAAAGAAGTGGACGGAAAATTAACAGGTATGGCCTTTAGAGTTCCTACGGCTAACGTTTCTGTTGTAGATTTAACTGTAAAGACAGAAAAATCAGCTTCTTATGAAGACATTAAAGCAGCAATGAAAAAAGCAGCAACTGGATCAATGAAAGGTGTATTAGCTTATTATGATGATGAAATAGTTTCTCAAGACTTTGTTTCGCAAGTTGAAACTAGTAATTTTGATGCAAATGCAGGGATTGCTTTAAACAATAATTTCTTTAAATTAGTATCTTGGTACGACAATGAATATGGATATTCTGCTAAATTAGTAGACTTAGCTGTTCATATTTCAAATTTATAATTGAACATAATAACAAAAAAGCTTACCTCTTGTTGGTAAGCTTTTTTTAATAAAATACATTATGATTTTAATAGCCGATGGAGGTTCAACTAAATGTGATTGGATTCTTTTAGATGAAAATACAGGAGAATTTAAATTAAAAACTAGGACTAAAGGTCTAAATCCAGCAGTTTTTAAACCAGAAGTTTTAAAAATGCGAATTGAAGAAAATGAAGACCTTGAAAAACATAAAAATGAAGTTACTCGGGTAGATTTTTATGGAGCGGGTTGTGGTACACCAAGTCCAGCTAAAAGTTTAAAGTTACAATTGGAAGATTTCTTTTCAAAAGCAACTGTAGACGTTCAAGAAGATATGGTTGCTGCAGCTTTAGCAGCTACCACAAATCCTGGTATAGTTTGTATATTAGGTACAGGTTCAAACTCTTGCTATTTTGATGGAACCAATGTTCATATGGAAGTTGAATCCTTAGGCTATATTTTAATGGATGAAGCTAGTGGAAATTATTTTGGAAAACGTTTGATTCGTGATTATTACTATAAAATTATGGGTGATGACATGAGCAGGGAATTCGAAAAACGATTTGACTTAAAAGCCGATGTGATTAAACACAACCTTTACAAGGAAGATAACCCAAATACCTATTTAGCTTCTTTTGCTGAGTTTATTTTTACTGCTGAAGAAAGAAACGGTTATTTTTATAAATTGATTTATGAAGGCTTAGAAAAGTTTATTGAACGCAGAGTGATGTGTTTTAAAGAAGCTCAATCCGTGCCTATACATTTTATAGGTTCTATTGCTTTCTTTTCTGAAGATATTATTAGAGATGTTGCTAAACGCTACCATTTAAATATCGGAAATATTATTAGAAGACCTATAGATGGCCTAATTAAACATTATCAAAAAAATGTAATCCCTGAATTAAAAACTAATTAATGGCATTAACAACAACAAATCCAACTTCCACAGCGTCTTGGAAAAAGCTTAATGAATTATACCAAAAAAATAAAGGCATTTCTATTCTAGATTTCTTTTCATCAGAACAAAATAGGGTGAAAAAATTTCAAGTTGAAGCGGCTAATTTATTTCTTGACTTTTCAAAAAATAAAATTTCCTCAGAAGCTTTTCAATGCTTAGTAGAACTTGCCCATGAGCTAGGCCTTAAAGAAGGTATTCAAGCTTACTTTTCTGGAGATGAAATCAATGAAACGGAAGGAAGAGCAGTACTTCATACAGCACTTCGTAATCCATATTCTAAAGTTAAAGTGAATGGCGAATTGGTTTCAGAATTGGTCAATAAAAGCTTAAATAAAATTGAAGGCTTTACTCAAAAAGTACATTCAGGAGCATGGAAAGGATATTCAGGAAAATCGATTAAACATGTTGTAAACATTGGTATTGGTGGTTCAGATTTAGGACCTAATATGGTGGTAGATGCATTGGCCTATTACCAACAACCAGTTACTACTCATTTCATATCTAATGTTGATGGAGATCACGTGCACGAAATTTTAAATAAGTTAGATCCAGAAACTACTTTATTTATTGTGGTCTCTAAATCTTTTTCTACACAAGAAACTTTAAATAATGCAAACACTTCTAGAGATTGGTTGTTGAAACATACTACCCAAACCGAAGTCGCTAAGCATTTTGTTGCGGTTTCTGCAAATGTAGAAAAAGCCATAGAATTCGGTATTGATAAGGCTCACGTATTCCCTATGTGGGATTGGGTTGGAGGAAGATTCTCACTATGGAGTGCTGCTGGAATTTCTATTGCTTGTGCTGTAGGTTTTGATAATTTTAAAGACTTGTTAGCAGGAGCATCTGAAATGGATGAACATTTTAGGTCAGCAAGTTTTGATAAAAATATCCCTGTCATTTTAGCTTTGTTAGGGGTTTGGTATGGCAATTTTTATAAAGCTGAAAGTGAAGCCGTAATACCTTACTCGCAATACCTTCAAAAGCTGGCCTCTTATTTACAACAAGCAAGCATGGAAAGTAATGGAAAATCAATAGGAAGAGATGGAAAACTAGTGAACTACCAAACAGGTTCTATTGTTTGGGGTGAGCCAGGTACTAACTCTCAGCACGCATTTTTCCAATTGATGCACCAAGGAACGCAACTAATTCCAGCTGATTTTATTGGTTTCTTAAAGCCTTTACATGGTAATCAGCATCATCAAGATTTATTGATGTCTAATTTTTTTGCTCAAACTGAAGCATTTTTAAAAGGAAAAACAGCTGAAGAAGTGAAAAAAGAACTTAAACAACAAGGAAAATCTGATGAAGATATAGATAAGTTACTTCCTTTTAAAGTTTTTGAAGGAAATAGACCTACCAATACATTGCTTGCCGAAAAATTGACACCTAAAACATTAGGAAGTTTAATAGCTATGTACGAGCATAAAATTTTTGTTCAAGGCTTTATTTGGAATGTGTTCAGTTATGATCAGTGGGGTGTTGAGTTAGGAAAACAATTAGCAAATACTATTCTCAGGGATTTCAGTATAGATGAACCACAAAACCATGATCCATCTACACAACAGTTGATTGATAAATACAAAAAAGCAAGGTCGTAATGCCTTGCTTTTTTGATTATAAATTTTATTCAAACATACTTTAATACCCCCTAAATGAGGTTAGTTGCTCACAATCAACTTCATTTAATTTTAATCCATCATACTTGATTCTTTCTAAGTCTACAAAACGCATTTTTTGGTCTATTTCTTTTAACTCTCCAATGCCTTGCTTTAGAGAATGATCTGAGTCATTTTTTAAAAAAGCCATTTCCTTGACTTTTCTTTGTTTTTGCTCATCCTGATATTTAAATGTGCCTAAAAGTATATTACCTCTAAATTCACCAGTAAAAATACCTTCTTCATTTTCAGAGGCTAAGGTAAGTTTTCCAGATACATTTCCTGTTTCTGTCACAGTAAAATAAAACTCATTTTCCTTTAATAAATAACAATAATTTGAATCTTCTATTTCAGTTAGTTCTACTTCCTGTGCATTGGTGTTTTCATTTTTATCAATATATGATTCGCTTTTTGTAATATCAGCATCTCTATCGATTTCTCCTTTATTATCTTTTTTTTGCGATTCATTGTTGCATGAACATACCAATAAAATAAATATGCATGATGCTATTGCTTTTTTTATTTTCATGTATTTTAGTTTAATACTTAATCAGATTAATTTGACTTTTTCTCTTTATCTAAAATTTTAATTACCAACTCTTTTTTCTCATTATCTAATTCCATTTGAATTTTATCTCCTTCCTCAATTTCAGAATTAATGATTTTTTCAGCTAAAGCATCTTCTATATATTTTTGAATAGCTCTATTTAAAGGTCTAGCACCAAACTTTTTATCAAATCCTTTTTCTGCAATAAAGTCTTTTGCTGAATCGGTTAATACAAAATGATATCCCATCTCTTCAATTCGCTTGTAAAGCTTGACTAATTCAATGTCTATAATTTTATGAATATCTTCTCTTTCAAGAGCGTTAAACACCACTACATCATCAATACGATTTAAAAATTCTGGAGCAAAAGCTTTCTTTAATGCATCTTCAATTACTTTTCGACTATTATAAAGTTCTTGTTCTTTCTGTGCTTTTGTGCCGAAACCTACACCGGTACCAAAATCTTTTAACTTTCTTGCTCCTACATTAGAAGTCATGATTATAATAGTATTCCTAAAGTCGACTTTTCGTCCCAGTGAATCTGTCAAGTGTCCATCATCAAGGACTTGTAGTAACATATTGAAAACATCAGGATGAGCCTTTTCAATTTCATCTAATAAGATTACTGAATAAGGCTTACGTCTAATCTTTTCTGTTAATTGACCTCCTTCTTCATAGCCTACGTAACCTGGAGGAGCTCCAATTAACCTTGAAACTGCAAATTTCTCCATGTACTCAGACATGTCTAATCGAACAAGCGCATCATCATTGTCAAATAATTCTCTAGCTAATACTTTTGCCAATTGCGTTTTACCTACTCCAGTTTGACCAAGAAAAATAAAAGATCCTATTGGTTTTTGTGGGTCTTTAAGCCCAGCTCTATTTCGTTGAATGGCTTTAACTACATTCTTAATAGCGTCATCTTGTCCAATAACTTTTGCTTGTACTACCTTAAATAAATTAGCTAATTTATTGCTTTCTGTTTTTGCAATTCGATTTACTGGAATTCCAGTCATCATGGAAACTACATCAGCAATATCGTTTTCACTAACGTTGATTTTGTTCTCTTTTGATTCGTTTTCCCAGCGTTCTTGAGCTGCTTCAAGTTCGTTTTCAATTTTCTTCTCGTCGTCTCTTAACTTAGCAGCTTCTTCATATTTTTGTTTTTTAACCACATTGTTTTTTTCTTCCCTGATATCTTCAAGTTTCTTTTCTAAATCAAGGATTTCTTGTGGCACATTAATATTAGTAATATGAACTCTTGAGCCAGCCTCATCTAAAGCATCAATAGCCTTGTCTGGTAAAAAGCGATCACTCATGTATCTTGAAGTCAATTTTACACAGGCTTGAATAGCATCATCTGAATATTCAACATTGTGATGATCTTGGTATTTCTCTTTGATGTTGTTTAAAATTTCAATAGTCTCATCAATGGAAGTTGGCTCTACTAATATCTTTTGAAATCTTCTTTCTAAAGCACCATCTTTTTCTATATGTTGTCTGTATTCATCTAAAGTAGTAGCACCAATACATTGAATTTCACCACGAGCCAAGGCTGGTTTAAACATATTACTAGCATCTAAGCTTCCGGTAGCACCACCTGCACCAACTATGGTATGGATTTCATCAATGAATAAAATGATGTCATCATTTTTTTCGAGTTCGTTCATCACTGCCTTCATACGTTCTTCAAACTGACCTCTGTACTTTGTGCCAGCAACTAAACTAGCCAAGTCTAAAGTAACCAATCGTTTATCGTATAAGATTCGAGATACCTTTCGTTGTATAATTCGCAATGCTAGACCTTCTGCAATGGCTGATTTTCCTACACCGGGTTCACCAATTAAAAGAGGATTATTTTTCTTCCTTCTGCTTAATATTTGAGAAACGCGTTCAATTTCTTTTTCTCTACCCACTACAGGATCAAGTTTACCTTCTTCAGCCATTGCCGTTAAATCTCGTCCAAAGTTATCTAGAACAGGAGTTTTTGATTTACGGGCGGCTTTTGAAGTTTTGCCTGTTGGTGAGCTGCTGCCACCGCTGAATGGATTTTTCTTGTTACCATCATCAGCTGGCTTATCCTCTGGATAAGATTCAGCAGTTGGTTCATCTAGAAAGTCGTTATCGTGTGAAATCATAGATTTAAATTCTTCTTTTACATTGTCATAATCAATATCAAACTTGTTCAACAGTTTGGTAATTGGGTCATCATTGTTTCTTAATATACACAATAATAGATGGGCAGTATTGATGGAAGAGCTTTGAAACAATTTAGCTTCCAAAAATGTTGTCTTTAGAGCTCTTTCTGCTTGTCTAGTTAAGTGTAAATTTTTTTTAGATTGATCAAGATTACTTGAAAAATCGGTCGGGTTAAGAATTTCAATTTTCCTTCTTAACCTATCTAGATCAGTATCTAACGACTCTAAAATTTCAATCGCTTTACTGTTTCCATCTCTAAGTAAGCCTAGTAAAAGATGTTCGGTTCCAATAAAATCGTGGCCCAATCGCAAGGCCTCTTCTTTACTAAAACTAATTACATTTTTTACTTTAGGTGAAAAATTATCGTCCATATCTATATCATTCATTTAATTATATTGTTCAAAAACAATACCAATTATAATTTTACTAAATAACAAAATATCTTTTAATTTGTCTGTTGATTTTGGATAAACTTAAGTTGAGAAGCTAATAAATATGTGTTAAACAAGGAATACAGATGTTTTTTTCATTATTGTTATAAAACTTATTCTTTAATTGGAAATTTTTGAAAAAAGTTATTGAAGTCTTTTAATAAACTTTTTATTTACTTGGTGGTTCCCTTCAAATTCTTCAATAATTAGTTTTTTGCCAAATAGTTCTTTTGCAAAATTTAATTGTTCTTCTAGCTTTGTATTGTTAATATACTCATCTTTATTTCCATAGACAAGGTAAACAGTAGAGCAACTATTCAGATAGCTAAAATCTTTGTTGGTTAATTCTTTAGGAATGCTTCCTGAATGAATAATTAAATTGTCACAATTAATCTTTCTACTAGCCATCCAACGAAGCAACACAGATACTCCTTGCGAATACCCTAAAAACAATTTCCTTTGATTCTTTAAAGGAGCTTCATTTTTAAAAACTTCATCTAAGTAGCGCAGCACATTTTGTGTTTCAACCAAGGTGTTTTCTTTGGTTAACCAAGATGCTCCTACGTATTTAAATTCTTTTCCTTGATAATACTTTGAGGGTGCCTGTGGGCAAACCACATAATTTTTGTTTGTGTCAAGATGGTTGAAATAACGTGAAAAATACTTACTTAGATAACCTAAACCATGACAAGCCAACCAATAATTTTTACTTTTTTTATTAGGTTCAAAAGTTCGTGTATAAGTGTTTGTATGTAAGTAGCTTACTTGAATTTCGTTCGTTGATTTCATAGAAAAAAGATTTCTTACAGAAAATTAAAATTCATGAATGGTTATTCCACTTCTTAATTTTGGAAGAATATAAGTGGTTTTAGGAGGCATTTTTAATCCTTGGTCAGCAATATGTTTAATTTCTTCAATTTGAACAGGAAACATTCCGAAACCAACTTGGTATTTACCTTGGTCAACTTTACCCTTTACAAACGCCATGTCCTTTTGGCTTTGCACATAATTTATTCGATGATCATTACTTAAATCCTTGATGCCCAATATGGGTTCAAGAATATATTGGTAAAGAATTTGTGTGTCTAGTTTGCTCAAAGCATCCTTAAAATTATGTTTTTTCTGGCGCAGATAAAGCGAATAAAATTCGCCATCCAAATACATGCTAAAATGATGTTTTTGAGTAGGTTTATAGTATTGTTGTCCTCTGTTTTCAATGCGAAAGCTTTCGTCCAACTGAATTAAAAATTCTTCTTTAGATAATCCATTTAAATCCCTAACTAATCTATTAAATTCTAAAATTTTCAATTGCGATTCAGGAATTAAGAAAGACATTACATAATTGTATTTTTCTTCACCTGTATGCGTTGGGTTTTCTTTGCTGAGTTGTTTGGCAAGATGGTTGGAAGATGAAAATCTATGATGGCCGTCTGCAAGATACAAAGAGGGCATTTGTTCAAATTCATTTTCAATTTGCTGTATGGTTTCTTGATCTTCAATGAGCCATAAATAGTGGGTTTCTCTTGAGGTTGTAGTGAATTCATATTCAGCTCTTTGGTCTTGGTAATGTTGAGCTATCTCTTCTAATGTTGAATTATCGGGATAAGTAATTAACACAGGATCAGCATTGAACCTAACCGTATTTAAGTATTCAGAAAATAATTTTACCTTATGATTGAGCGTATTTTCATGAATTTTTATTTGATTTTTTTGATAATCTTCCGCATGACAACAAGCAACAAAACCTGTAAATTTGACAGTGTTTCTAAGTATAATTTGGTGTAAGTATATCTTAGGTTGTTGATCGGTTAAAAATGATTTATCTTCCTTAAACTCTTCAAATCTATTTTTTACTAAACCAAAGGCTTTTCTGCCCGATATTTCTTTGTGGTACTTGTATCCAGGATTAACAATATGTAAAAAGGAAAAGGGGTTATGATCTAACCTGGCCTCTCGCTCCGCTTTGGTGTAACTTTCATAGGGTCGAGAGGCTATTAGACTTACTTTATCTCGCGTAGGGCGAGTGGCAGTAAATGCTTTAACCTTTGGCACTTTTGTAGATTAAGAGTTAAATTGTTGAGCAACTACTTCAGCTTTTCTGCTTTCGCTGTAATCATAAAATCCTTCACCAGATTTTACGCCCATTTTTCCAGCTCTTACCATATTCACCAGTAGTGGACAGGGAGCGTATTTTGGGTTTTTGAAACCGTCATACATTACTTCAAGAATAGATAAACATACATCTAGACCAATAAAATCTGCTAATTGTAATGGTCCCATGGGGTGTGCCATTCCTAATTTCATTACAGTGTCTATTTCTTGAACACCTGCAACTCCTGTGTAAAGTGTTTCAATGGCCTCATTAATCATAGGCATCAAAATTCTATTGGCAACAAAACCTGGATAATCGTTTACTTCGGTAGGAACTTTCTTCAAGTTTTTAGACATTTCTATGATTTTATTGGTCGTTTCATCACTTGTGTTATATCCACGTATAATTTCTACCAATTTCATGATTGGTACTGGATTCATGAAATGCATTCCAATCACTTGCGCTGGGCGATTAGTTACAGCAGCAATTTTAGTAATTGGAATAGAGCTTGTGTTACTGGATAGAATAGTTTCTGGAGGGCAAACATTATCTAAGGTTTTAAAGATATCTAGTTTAATTTTTTCATTTTCTGAAGCAGCCTCTACAACTAAATCAGCATTTTTAGCTCCTTCTTTTAAATCTGTGAAAGTTAATATATTATTCAGGGTACTGGACTTATCTGCTTCAGAAATTTTTTCTTTGGCTAGCATTCTATCTAAGTTTTTAGTGATGGTGGCTAAGCCACGATCTAAACTATCCTGTGAAATATCTACTAAACTAACCTGATATCCAAATTGTGCAAAGGTATGTGCAATTCCATTACCCATTGTTCCCGCTCCAATTACTGTTATATTTTTCATTGTATTGTATTTAAATTAAATTTTTATTCGTCAAAAGATTGAATCACCATTTTAGCCACTCGTAAAGCTTCGGTTCCTTGTTCTAAACTTACAATAGGAGTGGTGTTGTTTACAATTGCATCAGCAAAAGTTTCCAACTCATCCATAATGGCATTGTTAGTACCTACATCTGGATTGTCAAAATAAATTTGTTTTTTTATACCCTCTGCATTTTGTAGAATCATATCAAAATCGCCAGGCTTCTCAGGGGCATCTTTCATTTTGACTACCTCTGTTTGTTTTTCAAGGAAATCGACTGATATATAGGCATCTCGTTGAAAAAATCTTGATTTACGCATATTTTTAAGAGAAATTCGACTTGCCGTTAAGTTAGCCACACAACCATTTTCAAACTGAATTCTTGCATTGGCAATATCAGGAGTTTCAGAAATTACAGAAACACCACTTGCATTTACCTTTTTAACTTTTGATTTTACTACACTAAGAATGGCATCAATATCATGTATCATTAAGTCTAAAACCACAGGTACATCGGTGCCTCTGGGATTGAACTCAGCCAAACGGTGAGTTTCTATAAACATGGGGTTTTCAATTTTTGGGGCTGCCGCCGTAAATGCAGGATTAAATCTTTCTACATGACCTACCTGTCCCTTTACTTGGTATTGTTCAGCCAAACGAATCAATTCTTCAGCCTCCTCAACAGTATTGGTGATGGGTTTTTCTAGAAAAACATGTTTTCCAGCGGTAATGGCTTTTTTTGCCATTTCAAAATGCGAAAGTGTGGGAGTAACAATATCTATTACATCTACTTTTTCTAGTAATTTTTCGTATTGGTCAAAAAATAAATAACCAAATTCTTTTTCTATTTCGTTAGCATAATTAGGATTGGTATCATAAAAACCAATGAGTTCATATTTCTTTGATTCTTGAAGTAATCGTAAATGAATTTTCCCTAAGTGCCCAGCACCTAAAACTCCTACTTTCAACATTTATATAAGTTTTTTCACAAAAATAGGATTTCTTTTCTTTAAACCCGCATAATGCATTATTAAATCTATTATGTACAAAAAGAACTAAAAATTAAGGCATTAACCATACTTAAAACCAAGAATGCTGTGTGTTAGTCTTGAAATCGAAGATTCATAAAGACCTATTAAACAAAATGATAGTTGAAGTAAAACAGATTATTTATGGTGTTTTTAGCTTTCATTACAACTTTCTGAAATCTGAATAGGATTTAATAGACACTTATCAATATTCAATCTTTTAGGTTTTTGGTTGAGGTTTTGAGGTTAAGAAAAAAAATATGACTTGACTGTGTTTTCATGGTCCGTCTTTTAGAGTTCATATTTCTTTACACTCTTTAAATAAGTTAATTCTACTAATTGAATATTTTGTTAAAAGAATGATTTTTAGAAATTTGATTTTTAGTTTTGGAAAAAAACAACACTAACCCAAATTACAATATTACTAGAATCTAAAATAAAGCTAAAAATATCAATACCTTATAATTGAAATAGAAAAGATTAATTTTTGTGTTTTCAACTGACATCCATCAGCTTGCTATTATTTTTAAGAATCTTATGTTGTTGAATTTTTTATTTCCTTGTATTTTTGATTTTCTTTTAAATAATTAAAAACGTGTGGTTCACCAAAAACGCAATTACTAGAAAAAACCTGATGGCTCTTACAGGCTTGTTTTTGAGCCTATTTTTAGTCATTCACTTACTAGGGAATTTTCAACTTCTACTTCCAGAAGAACAAGCTAAAGAACAGTATAATCTATACAGCAATTTACTCTCCAATAACCCAATTATAAAACTTATTGCTTATGTACTTTACGCAACAATTTTGTTGCATACTATTGATGCTATTAACCTTACTATAAAAGCAAAAAAAGCTAATGGATTGAGCTACGTAAAAGATAACCGCAATAGAGCAAGTAAATGGTACGCCAGACAAATGATGCTTTTAGGTACTGTTGTTTTTGCTTTCTTAGTTATTCACTTTAAAGATTTTTGGTATCCTTATAAATTTGGAGAACTTCCTATGGATGACAATGGAAACAAAGATTTATACACCCTTGTAATGATCTCTTTTCAAGAGCTTTGGTACGTGATTTTATATGCGGTTGCTATTTTAGGTTTAGGTTTTCATTTATTACATGGTTTTTTTAGTGCGTTTAGAAGCCTAGGAGTTTATCATCCCAAGTACAATAGAATAATTAAAAGTGTAGGTGTAGCTTTTGCTGTTAGCATGAGTATTGGCTATTTGATTATTCCATTTTATATTTATTTCAATTTTTAATTATGGCAAAGGAAATTTATGCAAACATACCCGAAGGCGACTTAAAAGATAAATGGAGTAATTATAAAGCTCAAGCAAAATTAGTAAGTCCCAACAACCGTAAAAAGATGGAAATTATTGTGGTTGGTACAGGATTAGCTGGTGCTTCTGCCGCTGCTTCGTTAGCCGAAATGGGTTACCAAATCAAGGCTTTTTGTTTTCAAGACTCAGCAAGAAGAGCTCACTCTGTAGCTGCTCAAGGTGGAGTGAATGCCATGAAAAATTACCAAAATGATGGCGATAGCGTTTACCGAATGTTTTACGATACGCTTAAAGGTGGTGATTTTCGCTCACGCGAAGCCAATACCTATCGTTTAGCCGAATGTTCGGCAAGCTTAATAGACCAAGCGGTTGCTCAAGGAGTTCCTTTTGGAAGAGAATATAGCGGTTATTTGAAAAACCGTTCATTTGGAGGGGTACAAGTTTCTAGAACATTTTATGCTAGAGGGCAGACAGGGCAACAGTTACTTTTGGGGTCGTATCAAGCTTTAATGCGACAAAAAGAAAATGGAAAAGTAAGCATGTATACCCGTCATGAAATGTTAGAATTAGTAGTGGTAGACGGGAAGGCAAAAGGAATTATTGCTCGTAATTTAGATACTGGTAAAATAGAACGACATGGCGCGCATGCCGTAGTTTTGGCCACAGGTGGTTTTGGGAAAATTTACTATCTTTCTACCCTTGCTATGGGCTGTAATGCTTCAGCAATATGGCGTGCGCACAAAAAAGGTTCATGGATGGCTAATCCAAGTTGGACACAAATTCATCCTACAAGTCTTCCACAGAGTGGTCCCTATCAATCTAAATTAACCTTGATGTCGGAATCCTTGAGAAATGATGGAAGAATTTGGGTACCTAAAGCACAAGACGACCAACGTCCACCTCATGAAATTCCAGAAGAAGAACGCGATTATTACCTAGAAAGAAAATACCCTTCCTTTGGAAATTTAGCCCCACGCGATATAGCATC
This sequence comes from Flavobacteriaceae bacterium, assembly GCA_003564185.1. Lineage (GTDB taxonomy): Bacteria > Bacteroidota > Bacteroidia > Flavobacteriales > Flavobacteriaceae > Psychroflexus. The sequence goes on along the minus strand of PXFS01000098.1, from coordinate 50,045 downwards.
TCGGGCAGCCAAAGAACAAATTGACGCAGGAAAAGGAGTTGGTGCTTTAAAAAATGCAGTTTATCTCGATTTTAAAGATGCTATTAAAGAATGCGGAAAAGAAACTATTGCAGAACGCTATGGAAATCTGTTTTCCATGTATGAAAAAATTACTGGAATCAATGCATATAAAGAACCGATGAAAATTTCGCCATCGGCACACTTTTCTATGGGAGGTTTGTGGGTAGATTACGATTTAATGACTAATATTCCTGGTTTATTTGCCATTGGCGAAGCAAATTTTTCAGACCATGGGGCTAATCGTTTAGGGGCAAATTCATTACTTCAGGCTTGTGTGGATGGTTATTACATTGCTCCCTATACGCTTCAAAATTATTTATCCGATCAAATTCAAGTAGCTAAAACCGATGTTTCAACCGAAGAGTTTTACCAAGCTGAAAAGCAAGCGCTTCAGCAATTAGAAGAATTTGTTTCTTGCAAGGGGAATAAAACTTCAGAAGAATTTCATAGAGAGCTTGGAAAAATATTGTATGATAAATGTGGTTTATCTCGCTCTGATGAAGGACTTCAAGAAGCCATAAAGAAAATTCAGCAGTTAAGAGAAGAATTCAAAGAAAACCTCTTAGTACCTGGCGATGTTGAGGATATTAATAGCGAATTAGAAAAAGCAGGAAGGGTATCGGACTATATGGAATTAGCCGAATTAATGTGTTTGGATGCGCTTACTAGAGAAGAATCTTGTGGAGCTCACTTTAGAAAAGAATTTCAAACCGAAGATGGAGAAGCTTTAAGGAACGATGAAAAATTTTCATTTACTTCGGCATGGGAGTGGAGTGGTAATCCCCAAAACCCTATTTTGAATAAAGAGCCACTCACATTTGAATTTGTACAACCTACCCAACGAAGTTATAAATAAGCGGACTCATGAAAATACATTTGAAAATTTGGCGACAGAAAAATCAGCATACAAAAGGAGAGATGCAAGACTATACTTTAACAGAAGTTGATGAGGAAATGTCTTTTCTGGAAATGTTGGATATGCTTAATTTAGAATTAGCCAAAAAAGGAGAGTGTCCTGTTGAATTTGACCACGATTGCCGTGAAGGAATTTGTGGGCAATGTGGTGTGATGATAAATGGTATAGCACATGGTCCATTAAAAAATACCACTACGTGTCAATTGCACATGCGTTCTTTTAAAGATGGTGATACTATTTATATAGAACCTTTTAAAGTCAAATCTTTTCCTGTAATAAGAGACTTAAAGGTGGATAGAAGTGGCTTAGATGAAATTATTGCCGCAGGCGGTTATGTTTCTGTAAATACGGGGCAGGCGCCAGAAGCCAATTCTATATTGGTGAGTCATGAGGAAGCAGAAAGTGCTTTTGATGCTGCCGCATGTATTGGTTGCGGAGCTTGCGTTGCTACCTGTAAAAATGCCAGTGCTGCCTTATTTACAGGTGCAAAAATTGCCCAATTTGCGCGTTTGCCTCAAGGGAAAAAAGAAAGTGCAGAACGTACCTTATCTATGGTAGAGCGAATGGAAGAGTTGAGCTTTGGTCATTGTACTAACACAGAAGCTTGTCAAGTAGAATGCCCGCAAGATATTTCAGTACTTACCATTGCAGAGATGATTTATGAATACAATAAGGCGAAATTAAAGAAATAATTTCATTTTTGTAATAAATAAATTTTTAAGGGACGCGTTGGAATGTTGTAGTACAAAATTCATTACAATTTTCAATTGTATTTAAGTAACTAAAAATCAACACATCAAAGTTGTCATAACCAACAATATCAGCGTTAATTTTAAAGACTAATTCACCTTGCCATTCTATTTCACAGTCAAAGAAAAAATCAACAGACTTGTAGCCAAATTCGTCTTCTACATATTCAAATTTAGGACCTGTAATGCAATCTTCATTAAATCTACTGAAGATAAAACTTTTATTTTCATGAAGTTCAAGCTGAAAAATTGCTTCATCGTGAAATACGGTTTGTCCTGAATTCTCACTTCCCTCTTGGAAGCCATGTTTAGAAGAAACATGTTCCCAGTAGCCTACTAACTTCTCAGGGTAAACAGATTCAATGATAATAGTTTCAGAATCATCACAGCCAAGTAGTAAAAAGGATAAAACTAGAATAGGTAGTTTAAAATGCTTGTTTTTCATGGTACGGATTTAATTTTTCATTGATTCAAATATATGAATTCAACTAGATGAAACAAAAAAGGGAACAAAATTAATTGTTCCTTTTAGTGTAATATGATAAATAAATTTACTTTTTATCCTCTTTTGGTTTATTAAGTGCTTGCGATAATTCATGAGAAACAGATGATTTATCAAAAGTAAGTTTACCTGCACCTGATTCAATAATCACAGCATTTAACTTATCACTAAAATCAACTATTTTACCATGGAGCCCACTTTTAGTAACTACTTTATCACCTTTTTTAAGCTCTTCAATAAACTTTTTTTCTTCTTTTTGTCGCTTCATTTGAGGACGTATCATAAAAAAATACAATACCACAAAAATCAGCAACAAAGGAAGCAGTCCTGTTATTTGATCCATAAATTTATCTTACTGGTGAACCTGCTTGTGCACCACCTTTAGGGTTTACAAAAGCTTTAATTCTTATAGTTTCTCTTCCAGACTCAGTGTTAGCAGTAATTCTTACCGTTTTCATTTGTTGATTAGGCTTTCCTCTAGTGTTGAATTTCACAGTCATTTCACCTTGATCACCAGGAGCTATTGCCTCATTTTTAGGGTAAGAAGGTACGGTACATCCACAAGATGCCTTTGCATTACTAATAATAAGGGGAGCATCTCCAGTATTAGTAAATGTAAAAGTGTGTTCTACAACCTCTCCTTCTTCTACATTACCAAAATCATGCTCTTTTTCATCAAAAGTAAGAACAGCAAATTTTTCTTCCTGAGTAGTTTTCTCCGATGCTTCTGCTACTTTATTCTCATCTACTTTTTTTGATGCATCTTCATTGCAAGAAGTAAATGAAACTAATGCGAATGAAACTAACAATAAAAATACCTTTTTCATTTTATAAATGTTTTTTTGTTTTGGAGCTCAAAAGTAAAAAAAAATAACGGATTACATAAGACCTCTTCCTATTTTATTTAATTTACCATTTTCTTTATATTCTTTTGCCATTTTGTCTAGTACACCATTTATAAAAAAGCTACTTTTTGGGGTGCTATATTCTTTAGCAATTTCCAAGTATTCATTAATGCTTACTTTAACTGGTATACTTGGAAAGTTTTTGAATTCTGCCAAAGCCATGCAAATTAAAATTTGGTCAATCTCTGCAATTCTATCTTTCTCCCATCCTGGAGTTTTTCCATCAGTATCACCAAGTAATTCATTATAATTTAATACTGTTTTTTTAAATAACTCGTTAGCAAAGTTTTTGTCTTCAAAATTTTTGAATAATTTCGGGGGATTAATTAATTCTTCATCATCTTTCAAATGCTTAAGAAACTTTACTAAACTTGTGTTGACTATTGGAAAATCATCTAGCCAAGTTAGCTTATGATCTTCATAATATTCGTATAGACTTGGGTTTGGAGCTACTACTTTTTTGAAAAATTGAATAACAAAATCCTTATCTTCTTTATAACTACTAAAATCCTCATTCAAATAGGACTTATAAACTGTGCTCTCTTTAAGTTGATCCCAGATATTTCTCGGTACTTCAGTATCGTTTTTCCAATTTCTAAGCTTTCTGTCTTCAATTAATTGCTGAAGTTCTTCACTCTCTTCCAATTGTTTAATCAACTTATTTTGTACAAACTTTAAATTGGGTTTTTTGTCTTCTTGTGTGGCCAGATGTTTTTTTTGCGCCAACTCGTAGTAATTTTTTGCTTGATTTTTTACTTGAACAATCAAATCAAGATTAAGAATAAACAGGTCGTACATTTCTAATATACTTTTGTTTAAAAATTTTTCTTCAACGCTAATACTATCTTTTTTGGTTTGGTTATAGGCATAAATGCTCTGCATAACCTTAGTGCGAATGTGTCTTCTTGTAAGCATAAGAACTTTTGTAAGTTTGCGCAAAAATAAGTTTTTTGACTACATAAGCCATATACAAGCGTTTTAAATTAGTTCTTTTTTTGAGTTTCTTTCGCCCAAAAAAAAATGTAATGTTCTATTTTGTTAATTTTGTAATTAAAAAATTTAATGAGCACATTTGAATTGTCAAGGTTTTTTTACAATCTATTTATTGAAGCTGATTTTTCTGAAATCACAGCCGCCCGTTTTAATCTTGTTATCAATCTCATCATTGTATTTATTGCAGCTTATGGGTTATTCAAATTATTACGTTATTTAGCAGAAAATTTTGTTGCTGGATTAGCAAATAAATCAAAAACAAAATTTGATGATTTTCTTGTTGTAAATAAAACTTTTTTACATTTATCTAACTTACTTACCGTCAATTTTGTTTCTTTATTAATTCCCACGCTTTTTTTTGATTTTCCTGATTTTGAAATTATTGCTGAAAAAGTGGTAAGTGTTCTTACTATCATTTTTATAATTTGGTTGCTGCGAAGTGTTTTACTAACGCTTAAAGATTTTTTACGAACTATAAAAGTTTTTAAAGACAAACCAATAGAGAGTTATATCCAAGTGGTAATGATTATCTTATGGTTAGTAGCACTGATTTTGATTTTTGGTATACTAACGGGACAGTCTGTAATCAAGCTGCTTACCGGCCTAGGAGCCTTTACTGCTGTGTTGTTACTTGTATTTAAAGACACTATTTTGGGTTTTGTTGCAAGTATTCAAGTTACTGTTAATGACACAGTAAGAATTGGAGATTGGATCACGATGGAAAAATATGGTGCAGATGGAGATGTATTTGAAATTAATTTAGCCTCTGTTAAAGTTCGCAATTTTGATAATACCATTACTACAATTCCTACTTATTATCTAATTTCAGATTCTTTTATCAATTGGCGAGGAATGGCAGAGTCTGGAGGGCGTAGAATTAAACGTTCAATTTTTATAAAAAGCAAAAGTATAAACTTTATAAAAAATGAAGATATTGAAAAATACAAGCGGGTTCAACTCATTGCTGAATACGTAGAGCAAAGAAGTCAAGAAATAGATGCATATAACCTTACCAATAAAGCCAATAAATCGGTTTTAGTAAATGGTAGAAATATGACTAATTTCGGATTATTTAGAAGGTATATTGATGCCTATTTGAGAAATCATTCAGGAGTGAACCAAAACATGATGATTATGTGTAGGCATTTAGCTCCAACACCTCATGGTGTGCCTCTTGAAATTTATGCATTTAGTGCCGATAAAGCTTGGGTTAATTACGAAGGAGTAATGGCTGATATTTTTGATCATGTGTTAGCAACTGTACCTTATTTTGACTTAGAAATTTTTGAATATCCAACAGGAACAGATTTTTCAAGTATGAATACTAAGCATTATAATAATGACTAAGCCTATAAGTTTATTTTAAATTTATATTGCATTTAACAGAATCAATCTATTATTGATTTTTTTTGTAAATTGTGGTAAATATTAATCATGAAATATATTTACATCAGTTTTATTTTTGTGTTGTTTTCATGTAATAAAGCCTCAAAAAAACAGTCATTTTCAGAAGAAATTACTTCAACAATAGAAGTTGATTTACAGGAAATTAAGGAGCGTGGAAAATTAAAAGCTATCACCACTTATAGTGGAACAACTTATTTCTTGTACCGTGGTAGAACAATGGGTTTTGAATATGAATTACTCAATCGCCTTGCCGAATATTTAGAGGTAGATTTAGAAATTGTTATTGCTAGAAATGAAGATGAATTAATGGAGATGCTTCTTGCTGGTGAAGGTGATATAATTGCTTATGGATACACAATCCTTCCTAGTCGTAAAGAAAAAATTGAATTTACAAATCCACTCTATTTGTCCAACCAAGTCCTTGTGCAAAGAAAGCCAGTGAATTGGCGAAGAATGAAACTTCATCAAATAGAAAAGCATTTGATAAAAGATCCTATACAATTAATTGGGGATACTGTTTCAGTTAAAAAGAATTCTTCCTATGCAGAAAGATTACGTAGCCTAAGTAATGAAATTGGGGGAGAAATTTTTTTAGATACAATCCCTGGTACTAAAACAACAGAAGAAATCATTAAAATGGTTGTGGAAGGAGAAATTAAATATACCATTGCCGATCAAAACATTGCAAACATAAATGTTTCTTATTATCCAATTCTTGATGCAAACACCCCTGTTAGTTTTTCTCAACAAATAGGCTGGGGTTTAAGAAAAAATTCTCCAGAATTATTGGCTAGTGTGAATAATTGGATTGATGAATTTAAAAAAGAAATCGATTTTAGAGTCATTTATAATAAATATTACAAAAACAAACGAAAATATATGTCACGTGTTCAAAGCGAATTTTACAGTTTAAATGATCAAAAAATTAGCCCTTACGATGACATGATTAAAAAATATGCAGCAGAAATTGGATGGGATTGGCGTTTAGTTGCTTCATTAGCTTATCAAGAATCTAAGTTTGAACCACAATCAGAATCGTGGGCAGGTGCTCGAGGTTTAATGCAAATTATGCCAGAAACGGCGCGCGAACTTAATATTAATCCAACTGATCCCTACGAAAGTGTGAAAGGGGGAACTTATTATTTAAAACAGCTCTGGGAAAAAAATGATGATATTCAAGATTCTATTCAGCGAATAAAGTTTACTTTAGCAGCCTATAATTGTGGTTATGCTCATTTAAAAGACGCACAAAGGGTGGCTAAATTAAAAGATAGAAATCCATTAATTTGGGATAATAATGTGGAATTATCTATTTTAGATTTGTCTCAGCCAGAATATTATAACCTTCCAGAAATGAGGTATGGATATGTGCGCGGAATTGAGCCCTACAATTATGTAAGACAAATTTTTCAACGTTATGAGCATTACAAAAAGTTTATTGACCTTCAGTGGTCAATTAAAATTTACTAAATTTTCTATTTTTTTATTTTCAATTTTATTTTTGGCTTCCTGTGGTAGTTCAATTAAGCTTAATTCTGATGAACTTGCCAAAATCAATCCCTCAACGGCCTTTTACTTCAATAATTACCCCTATTTAACCGAGCAGACTAATTATAGATTTAGTTCATTTCTTGATGCTTTTAAAATTGTTGGAACTCCACTCGCTGAAGTTTTTATGGATTTTACACCAGAAAATGAATTACGGATTAGTTATCAAAATGAACGAGGAAAACTTATTTCTAAAACTTTTGAAGGTAAATTTAAAGATGATTATTACGAAATATATTTTCAAAAGAGTAGGGGTGGGTTACCTCCAATTTATTGGTTCGCAAAAATAGACCGTATGCGTTTAGCCATAAATAAAGAAGGGAATTTAGTGATTTATCACAAGTACAAAAATGGAAAATACTACTTTTTTGGTTTGCTTTTTCAAAATGTTACAGATGACCTAATGATAGATCGTGAAATAAGGAAAAATAAACAACAATTATTTTTTAAGCGAGAAGAAATTCCTGCTTCTGAAGCTGAAAGAGATTTTAGATTATTTCTCTGATTCAAAATCAGCAAACAGATTCTCCATGTAAACATCTTTATTAAATTCTAGTAAGGATTCAATGATTGGAGATCCAGGATTTTTGTCTTCAAAATCTGTAATGGCTTTATCTAATCGATCAAAATCTTCTAATAAAATATAGGAAAATAATATTCCTATTTCATCATCAGCATTTGCATATTCAAATTCATCAGAAGTTTCTTCAGTTTTATTTTTTTCAATACGATCTTCAAATTTCAAAATGCTTTTTTCATAATATTCAAATGCTTTTTCTTTATTGCCTTTTTTTTCTTCAAAAATCCCTGCTAAAACCCAATTCTCTGCAACCTGTGGAGCTTTTTTTAAAACAATATCAATTTCATCAATAGCTTTTTCATAAGCAGACTGATTTAAGTAAACTTCAACTTTATTGGTATGTGGATCTGCAAAAGTTTTGTCTTTGGCTATTGCTTCGTCAAAAAGTGAAATAGCATCATCTAAATTACCTGCTTGTAATTTTTTAAGGCCTTCTTCATGAATTTCAGTTGCTTCAGCACGTAGTTTTTGTTGTTGTTCTTGGCTATTTTCACAAGCTAATAAGCTTATTAAAGCCATAAAAATCACTAATTTTCTCATTGCAAAATTATAATTAAATGTATTCTAATATAATCTCAAATTGATGTATGCTCAAATACTACTAAGGATTATCCTCAGGCCAAGTTGGATCTAAATGATCTGGAGTTCCATTTCCATTTGAATCGGGAAATGGTAAAATTAAATTACCATCTTCATCAAATTCTACTTCATCTCTGGTAGGAACACCATCTCCATCATCATCAACATCTAAAAAATTGGGAACGCCATCAAAATCAGTATCTACATCTTCTACATCTCTTGTTTCATTAACATCTTCTAACCAACTGGGAATTCCGTCACCATCATGATCACTTTCTCTGGATCGGTACAATTGATATGAAAAAATAATGGGTTCATAACTTCTAATTCCAGAACCTGGTGGTGGTACTGCAAAATAACCTATTCCTGAAGGTACAAAAACTGCTCCGTAGCCAAAATCATCATCAAAGAAAAAAGTACCATCAGAATTTTCTGTAAAACCACCTGCACCTCTATGTTCAATTATTCCTTCTCTAAAGCCTCTTATTAATTGCGTGTTGTCAAGCCAAGTAGGATTTGGGGCATTGTCAAAAATATTTTTAGTTATAGTTTGCCCTTGATAAGTGACTAAAACAGAATCTGCAAACGTAGGTTGACGGCGCTCTTGATTTCCTTCTCTGATTTTTAAAAAATATAAGGTATAGTCAATCCCTTGCTGAGTCACCTCTTTAGAGTCTAAAAATTCAGATTCAATGATAGGGGTTTCATCACTACCTTCCTCTATTTCTTTGAAAATTAAACGACGCAAGTTTTGATTGGTAGCATCTTCTTCAATTTCATAATAGTGCGTTTCTAAAAAAGTCTCTATTTCAATTGAATTTTCGTCTCTCACTTCGTTAGGGTCTCTCACATCGGCAAAATCATTTCTATCATCATCACTGCTACAAGAAAATATGAAAACGCTTAAGGCAAGCATTAGCATTATTTGGCTATTCGTCAACTTCATTATTTATCTTAAATTTGGGTGCAAGATACGATTTTCTCTTATTTTTGTGAAGTGTAAACGAAAGAGTCTTGAAAAGATTATGCGAGTAGATAAGTATTTATGGTGTGTGCGTTATTTTAAAACACGAAGTATAGCCACTAGAGCCTGTAAAAAAGGTCAAGTTAAGATAAGAGGCGAAACAGTAAAACCTTCTAGAGAAGTGTATCCCGAAGATGTTATTGAAGTCAGAAAAAATCAAATTAATTATAAAATTAAAGTACTTGATTACCCTGCTTCTAGAGTTGGAGCAAAACTAGTTTCTATTTATTGTATGGATGTGACACCAAAAGAAAATCTTGAAAAATTAGATTTACTAAATTATACTAAAGATTATTACAGGAAAAAAGGTACAGGTAGACCCACAAAGAAAGATAGAAGAGAGATTGATGATTATTTAGATATTGAAAAAGAACAAGCAAGAGAAAGTAATGAAAAGTAATTCAGCAGTATTTTGGGAAGAGAAATATAACACAGCAGATACAGGTTGGGATATGGGCAAGATTTCACCACCTCTAAAGGAATTTTTTGATACGCTGGAAGATAAACAAGCTTCCATTTTAATTCCTGGAGCGGGAAACGCTTATGAAGCAGCTTATTTACATCATCATGAATTTACTAATGTTCATGTAGTAGAATTCTCTCAACCACCAATCCAACAGTTTAAGCTACAATGCCCTAGTTTTCCTAAAGAGCATATTCATCAAATAGATTTTTTTACTTTTAAAGGCGAATTTGATTGGATTGTAGAACAAACTTTTTTTTGTGCAATCCCACCTGAAAGAAGAGATGAATATGTTGATAAGACCAGTAATTTATTGAATCATAATGGTCAACTTGTTGGCTTGCTGTTTGATTTTCCATTAACTGAAGAAGGCCCTCCATACGGGGGAAGTAAAGAAGAGTACATTAAACGATTTAAAAGAAAATACCATCTTTTAAAATTGGAAAAGTGCTATAACTCTCACCCCAAAAGACAAGGAAAAGAATTCTTTATTAATTTTCAAAAAAAATGAACAAAACAATAATTTTAGACCATCAAAAAGTCCACCATAAGGCAAAGCGGATAGCTTTTCAAATTTATGAAGACCATATTAATGAGGAAAAAGTTGTGCTGGCTGGCATAGCAAATTCTGGATTTAAGCTTGCTGAATTGTTAAAAACTTATATGGAAGAGATTTCTCCTATTCAAATTCAACTATGCGAGGTGAAAATTAATAAATCAAACCCTCTTGACTCTGATCATTCTGGATTACACGTCTCTCAATTTGAAAATCAATCGGTGGTTATTGTGGATGATGTTCTAAATTCTGGAGCAACTCTAATTTATGCTGTAAAGAAATTTTTGGAAGTTCCTTTAAAACAGTTGAAAACAGTTGTTTTAGTGGATAGAAGTCATAAGAAATTTCCTGTGAAAGCAGATTATAAAGGACTTTCCTTGTCTACTTCTTTGAATGAGATAGTACAAGTTAGCTTTACCCCTGAAGTAAAAGTTGAATTGTCCTAATCTTGCGATTTTAATTATTTTAAAGCAAATAAGCAATGCTTAACTACGAATTTCTTAAATTTACACTCGATTTATTATAAAGTTTAAAATTAGATATTTAATGGAACAGCAAAAACCATATACCCCCAAAAATCAAGTTAGAATTGTAACTGCCGCTTCTTTATTTGATGGCCATGATGCCGCAATCAATGTGATGCGAAGAATTATTCAGTCCACTGGAGTAGAAGTGATTCATTTAGGTCATGATCGAAGTGTGGAAGAAGTAGTGAATACCGCCATTCAAGAGGATGTTAATGCCATTGCTATGACTTCTTATCAAGGTGGACATAACGAATATTTTAAGTACATGTATGATTTGCTTCAGGAAAAAGGAGCAGGTCACATCAAGATTTTTGGCGGTGGTGGTGGAGTTATCCTAACCGAAGAAATTGAGGACTTAATGAATTACGGAATTACCCGTATTTATTCGCCAGACGATGGCCGTGAAATGGGACTGCAAGGAATGATTAATGATTTGGTACAAAAATCTGATTTTCCTACACCATCCCTAGCCCTTCCCGAAGGTAAAGGAATAGAAGAGTCTTTAAAAGATAAAGATGTAAATACTATAGCTCGCCTAATATCCTTGGCAGAAAATAGACATCAGGAGTTCAATAAACTTTTCACCCCTCCTTTGGAGGGAACGGGGGAGGCTCCCACTCCCGTTTTAGGAATCACAGGAACAGGAGGTTCTGGTAAATCTTCTTTGGTGGATGAATTGGTAAGACGATTTTTAGTCGATTTTGAAGACAAACAAATCGGAATTATTTCTGTAGATCCTTCCAAAAGAAAAACCGGTGGCGCTTTGCTTGGTGATAGAATTCGGATGAATGCCATCAATTCACCACGCGTGTATATGCGTTCCTTAGCTACGCGCCAGTCCAACTTAGCCTTATCCAAATACGTTCAAGAAGCAGTAGAAGTATTAAAAGCAGCGAATTACGATTTAATTATTTTAGAAACTTCAGGGATTGGACAAAGTGATACCGAAATTCTAGACCATTCAGACGTTTCTTTATATGTAATGACTCCAGAATTTGGAGCGGCTACACAGTTAGAAAAAATTGATATGCTTGATTTTGCCGACTTGGTAGCCATCAATAAATTTGATAAACGAGGGGCGAAAGATGCTTTACGAGATGTAAAAAAACAATACCAGCGCAACCACCAATTGTGGGATACAAAGTTGGATACGCTTCCTGTTTTTGGAACCATAGCTTCGCAATTTAACGATCCTGGTATGAATATCCTTTACAAGAAAATCATGGATCAGGTGGCTGAAAAAACCAAAGCCGAATTAGAAAGTACCTACCAGATTACCGATGAAATGTCGGAGAAAATCTTTGTTATTCCCCCAGCAAGAACGCGTTACCTTTCTGAAATTTCTGAAAATAATCGAGCCTACGACCAAAAAGCGAATCACCAGGTGGAAGTCGCTCAAAAACTCTACGGAATTTTCAAAACCTTGGAGTCTGCAACAAACACAAGTTTAGTTTTAGACAAAAACGGAATTGAAGAAGATGCGCTTCAACAAGCAACATCAACTCATAATCAACAATTAGTTGATTTACTTAAAAAAGAATTTGACCGTGTAAAAATGGATTTGGATCCCTACAACTGGGAGAAAATCTTAGCTTGGGATGAAACAGTAAAACGCTATAAAGATCCGATTTATAAGTTTAAGGTACGTGATAAAGAAATTAAAATTGAAACCCATACAGAGTCGCTTTCGCATCAACAAATACCAAAAATTGCCTTACCAAAATACCAAGCTTGGGGCGATTTATTAAAATGGTTGTTGCAAGAAAATGTACCGGGCGAATTCCCTTATACCGCAGGATTATATCCTTTCAAAAGAACAGGCGAAGATCCTACACGAATGTTTGCTGGGGAAGGAGGACCAGAGCGTACCAACCGAAGATTTCATTATGTTAGCCAAGGCTTACCAGCCAAACGTCTATCCACCGCATTTGATTCTGTAACTTTATATGGAAACGATCCAGACCACCGTCCAGATATTTATGGAAAAATTGGTAATGCAGGAGTTTCAATTTGTTGTTTAGATGATGCTAAAAAACTTTATTCAGGATTTGATTTAGCACATCACATGACTTCGGTGAGTATGACCATTAACGGTCCCGCACCAATGTTACTCGGATTTTTCATGAATGCGGCCATCGACCAGCAATGTGAAAAATACATCAAAGAAAACGGATTAGAGAAAGAAGTTGAAGCTAAAATTCAAAAGATTTATAAAGAAAATGGCTTAGAACGTCCAAGATATAACGGTGATTTGCCCGAAGGTAATAACGGTTTAGGTTTAATGCTGTTAGGGGTAACTGGCGATCAAGTTTTACCGGCAGAAATTTACCAAAAAATTAAAACTGAAACCATTGCCGTAGTTCGTGGAACGGTACAAGCCGATATTCTTAAAGAAGACCAAGCTCAAAATACCTGTATTTTCTCTACGGAATTTGCTTTGCGATTAATGGGAGACGTACAGGAATACTTTATTGAAAATAAGGTGAGAAACTTTTATTCGGTTTCCATCTCAGGATATCATATTGCAGAAGCAGGCGCTAACCCCATTACCCAGTTGGCCTTAACGCTCTCAAACGGCTTCACCTACGTAGAATATTACTTAAGTCGAGGAATGGACATTAACAAGTTTGGGCCTAATTTAAGTTTCTTTTTCTCTAACGGAATTGACCCAGAGTATGCCGTAATTGGTCGTGTAGCCAGAAGAATTTGGGCAAAAGCCATGCGTGATAAGTACGGAGCCAATCCACGTGCACAAATGTTGAAATATCACATTCAGACTTCTGGACGCTCATTACACGCTCAAGAAATTGATTTCAACGATATCAGGACTACCTTACAAGCATTGTATGCTATTTACGATAACTGTAATTCTTTACATACCAATGCATATGACGAAGCGATTACAACGCCTACCGAAGAATCGGTACGTAGAGCGATGGCTATTCAGTTGATTATCAATAAAGAATTAGGTTTAGCGAAGAACGAAAATCCAATTCAAGGAGCGTTTATTATTGAAGAGTTAACCGATTTAGTAGAAGAAGCAGTGTTAACAGAATTTGACCGACTCACAGAACGTGGAGGGGTATTAGGTGCAATGGAAACTATGTACCAACGAAGTAAAATTCAAGAAGAAAGTTTGCATTACGAAACTTTGAAACACACTGGGGAATTCCCGATTATAGGAGTAAATACCTTCTTAAGTTCAAAAGGTTCTCCAACGGTAAAACCAAGAGAAGTGATTCGTGCCACCGAAGACGAAAAAGAGTTTCAAATTAATACGCTCAACAAGCTCCATAAAGCTTATGAAAATACAGCCAGTGAATTGTTAGCAAAAGTTCAAGATGCAGCTATTAATAATAGAAATATTTTCGAAGAATTAATGGAAGCCACTAAATACTGTTCTTTAGGTCAGATTACTGAAGCCTTATTTGAAGTAGGAGGCCAGTATAGACGAAATATGTAAGCAGAGAGCCAAATGCTACAAGCTGAAAGCGCAGTAGCATTTGTGCGAATCGCTTATCCCGAGAGCGGTAGCGATTTGGGATGTAGTTTAGTATAATTTTTAGACATAATTATAGGAAAGTGTTCCGTTGATACTTTTTCATTTTAAAGTAAATTTAATTCATTTTTGTAACATCTTCTGTAAAATTGTCACTAACAAATTAGATTTGTAAATGGAATGAGAGATTATATAGCTTTAGCAAAAAAGTCCTATACAGATTGGTGGAGATATTTTATAGGAACATTTTTTATTTTTATACTATGGCAGATGGCTACAATATTTTTGCCAATTGCCGTGTTATTTGAAAAACATTCAACATTTAATTTAAGTCTACTGGGGGAGTTAGATTTTAACGATTTAATAAATACCTTGGATTCTAACTTAACTTTATTTCTTTATTTAATTTCTTTTGTTTTTGGTTTTCTAGGAATATATCTTGTGGTTCGCGTCATTCATTTTCAAAAATGGAAAAATCTTTTAACTACAAGAACAAAATTTGATTGGGGTAGAGTACTAACGGGCTTCAGTATAATAGGTTTTTTTATTATTATTTCTACCTTAATAGATTATTGGGTTAATCCAGAGGAATATATTTTCAATTTTAAAAGCAAGGAATTTATCATTCTAGCCTGTATTGCTTTGATTCTTGTTCCTGTTCAAACCAGTTTTGAGGAGCTTTTTTTTAGAGGTTATTTGATGCAAGGAATTGGGGTTATTTTTGGAAATAGAGCATTTCCATTAATCATTACTTCTGTGGTTTTTGGACTTTTACATTTGGGTAATCCAGAAGTAGAAAAGTTAGGTCCTCTATTAATGGTGAATTACATTGGAACTGGTTTTTTATTAGGGATAATGACTTTGATGGATGAGGGACTAGAAATAGCATTGGGTTATCATGCGGGAAATAATTTAATTACCGCTTTATTAGTGACCGCTGATTGGACTGCTTTCCAGACCGAATCAATTTTAATTTCTACAGAAGATCCCACTTTAGGAATTGAAATTTTCTTTCCAGTTCTAATAATCTACCCTCTATTCTTATTATTCCTAGCTCGAAAATACAAGTGGAATAATTGGAAAGAAAGACTTTTTGGGAGTATTGATAAAGTAATCTAATTTTACTTCTTGTTTACTATAAAAATTGAACATTTAAAAAATAATCCATTAAATTTATATTACACGAGTTTAAATTGCTAAAGTTTTTTCTTAAATTTATAGTTTATAAACTCAAAAAAATGAATAATTCAAATGTTATTCCTATTTATCCCCATTTTAAATTAAATGGGAATCATCTAAATACTGATGAATTATATTCTGTAGCCTATTCTTTTATAAAGGAAGGCGAAGAATATGAAGAATTGATTGGTAACTTTCTATTGGATTGGTTAAATGAGAGTTATAGTACAATAAAATTAAGAACTTCTGGCACAACTGGTGCTCCTAAGCCTATTTTTATAGCTAAAACGAAAATGAAAGCTTCGGCTTTAGCAACTCAGAAACGTTTTAAATTACCTTCAAAAACAAAAGCTTTATTATGTATTCCTGCCAATTATGTTGCTGGAAGAATGATGCTAGTTAGAGCGTTGGTATTGGGCTGGGAAATCGATACTATTCAACCCAAAACTAAAGCCTTAGAAAAGATTGATAAAAATTATGACTTTTGTGCATTGACTCCACACCAGCTTTCAAATTCATTAAATCATCTTCATAGAGTAAAAAAAATAATAGTTGGAGGCGCTCCAGTTAATAACAGCCTACTAAAAAAATTAAAATCCGTTTCTGCTAAAATTTATGAAACTTATGGAATGACAGAAACGGTTACTCATGTAGCAGCGAGAAGAATAAATTCTATGAAATCGACTTCAGATAAACCTTTTAAGGCATTATCAGGTGTTCATTTTAGTGTAAATAAAAATAATTGCCTTATTATTAATGCTCCAAAAATCATTGAAGATCCTATTCAGACTCGGGATGTTGTTGATTTAGTTGATGAAAATCAATTCTTTTGGAAAGGCAGGCTAGATAATGTGATAAATAGTGGAGGAGTAAAGATTAATCCAGAATCTTTGGAAAAGGAGATTCAAAATCAAATTACCCACAATTTCTTTTTGACGGGAGTCAAAGACCAAGATTTAGGAGACAAACTAGTAATGCTTGTAGAAGAAGATGGTAACAAAAAGCCTCAAAAAGATGAAATTATGCATCAACTAAAACAATTAGATTTTTCTAAAATAAAGATACCAAAAGAGATAATTGTAGTATCCAAATTTGTTAAAACGAGAACAGGTAAAATAGATAGAAAAGCAACTTTAAAAAAATATCTCAATCAATAAATCAGAAATTCTAATTTGTTGATAAGTTGAACTTATGGCATTTTTGACTTTTATTAAATTGTTTAATTAACTTTAGAAAATTAAATGTAAATATTAACACAGGCAATGAAAATAATTATTTCCCCAGCAAAATCACTTGAATTAGAAAAAAAAATACCAGTACAGGAATCTACAAAACCTTTATTTTTAGATACTGCAGTTCAAGTTAACAAAAAAATGGCTAGATGTTCTAAGGAGGAGCTTCGTGAGTTAATGTCAATTAGTGACCAGTTAGCAGAATTGAATTACCAGCGCTATCAAGATTTTCAAGAAGAGCATAATTTGAGTAATTCTAGACAAGCTATTTTTACTTTTGATGGTGATGTTTATGATGGCTTGGATGTTTACAATATTAGTAAAGATAAATACGAATTACTGCAAGATCGACTTCGGATTCTGTCGGGCATGTATGGAATATTAAAACCATTTGATCTTATTCAAGCATACCGTTTAGAAATGGGAACTAAATTATCTATTGATAGAAATAAAGACCTCTATTCACTTTGGAAAGATAAAGTAACTAGGAGTTTAAATGCCGAATTAAAAGAAACCGATTTACTAATAAATTTAGCCAGCAATGAATATTTTAAGGCAATAGATAAAAAGTTGATTAAGGCAACTGTAATCACACCTGTTTTTAAGGACTATAAGAATGGTAAATACAAAGTAATAAGTTTTTATGCTAAGAAAGCGCGTGGAGCTATGGTTAAATATATAATTGAGAATGAAGTAAAAGATTTAGAGGGTTTGAAAGGTTTTTCCTCAATGGATTACAGATATAGTGATAAAGAGACCAAAGAACAAAATAAGCCCACATTCATTAGATAAATGAAATTACCACCATTTTTAAGTAATGAAGAGGTTAGAATTAAAGTGCTTAAATCCTATCAGATTTTAGATACAGATTCTGATGCAAGATTTGATAATTTAACACTACTAGCTAAACAAATTTGCGAAACTGAAATTGCTTTAATAAGCCTAATTGACGAAAACAGACAATGGTTTAAATCTTGTATAGGATTGGATGCAAAGCAAACATCTAGAGGAATATCTTTTTGTGGTCATGCCATTAGTTCTGAGGAGGATGTTTTTGAAATTAAAGATACAACTAAAGATAAACGTTTCTTTGATAATCCATTAGTTATAGGGTCACCGCACATAAAATTTTACGCTGGTGCAAAAATAGTAGATAAAAAAGGCTATTCTTTAGGAACACTTTGTGTAATAGATAAAAAACCTAAAGAACTTACTTTATTACAAAAAAAAAGCCTTATATCACTTGCAAATCAAGTTTTTCAATTGTTTGAATTGCATAGCTCTAATTTAATACTTGAAAATGAACGACACAAATTCAAAAGATTTGCAGATTTATCTCCAAATATTGTGTATCGGTATTCTTCTAATAGTAAATTAATTTATCATAGTTCTGCAATAACAAATATTTTAGGATACAACCCTAAAAAATTTTCTAAAAACCCTGATTTATGGATTGAATTAATTCACAAAGATGATTTAGCTGAAGTGAAAGACTCTTTGAATAAGGCAAAAATAGGTCAACGTATTGATATTAAATACAGAATGAAATCTAAACAGAATGGCTGGCGTTGGATACATGATATTAGTACTTATATTCAGCTTGATGAAACTGATTTTGTTATTGATGGTGTTGCTATTGATATTACTGAATCTAAAAAATACCAAGCAAGCATTGAAGAATTAAATAGGCGTTATGATACCGCTATGAAAGCAAGTAATGATGCTATATGGGAGTACGATTCAAAAAGAGATAGCTTATTTATTTCGTCACATTTTTTTGAATGGATAAAACAGAATCAAAAAAATCAACAAATTTCAATTGCTGAATTTAGAAATAATATTCACCCTTTAGATATTTCAAAGTTTAATCATTTTATTGAAAGCTTAAAATCGTTAAAATTTAAAAGCTTAGATATTGATATACGCATACATATCGATCAGGATAAATATAAGTGGTATAATTTTAAAGGATCTGTTATTGATAACTATAATTTACTACTTGCTGGCTCAATTACAGATATTCATCTTAGAAAAATTAATGAACAAGAACTTTTAAACGCTCAATCTCTTTTAAGTCAAGCAAGCAATATAGCTAAGTTTGGAGCCTGGGAATTGGATATTGAAACAAATAATGTAAAATGGTCTGATGGAATCTATGAAATCTTTGAAATTGACAATGAACAAAGGGCTAACTTCAATTTAAATGAGGCATTAAATTTTTACGAGAAAAATGAGCGAGAAAAATTATTGAAGAGCCTTGAAAATGCTATAGAGAATGATAGTGGTTACGATATTTTTCTTAAAATAATTACTCATAATGGAAGTCAAAAGTGGGTCAGGTCTATTGCAAGAACAGAATATTCAACAAATGAGCGAAAAAGAAAAGTGTTAGGTGTTATACAGGATGTAACTTCAGAAATGATAGGGAAAGAAAAACAAAATAAACTTATTGAAATAACAAAAAATCAAAATAATAGACTTAAAAATTTTGCTTATATAGTTTCACATAACTTGAGATCTCATGCGGCTAATTTTTCATCACTTTTAGATCTGTTACAAATAGAAAATGGAACTATAGATGAAAACGAAATTGTTTCAATGTTAAAGAAGTCTTCAAAAAACTTATTGCAAACCATTGAAGATTTATCTAAGGTGGCTAAAATGTATGACGGACATATCACTGATTTTACAAAAGTTGACTTAAATCAAATTATAAATCAAGTTTTGGAAAATTTAAGTTGCTTAATATTAGAAAAAAGGATTAAGGTAAAATCTGATTTAAATCAACAGATATATGTAAAAGGACTTGCTTCTTATGTGGAAAGTATACTTTTTAATTTGATAAGCAATGCTGTTAAATATAGTGATGACGCTAAAGAGAAACAAGTAAGTATTACTGTAGAAGAAACTAAAAAACATGCTAAAATAACTATTGAAGATAATGGATTAGGAATTGATCTAAAAAAACACGAAAAGCAATTATTTCAAATGTATAAAATTTTTCATCCTCACCTAAAAGGCAAAGGGCTAGGCTTATTTATCACAAAAAATCAAATTGAAGCTATTGGTGGAAGTATTCAAGTTAGCAGTAAACCTGAAATAGGCACAAAATTTATAATTCATTTAAAGAAATATAATAATGTTTAAATTTTAACTAAATAAGTGTTTATTTATAAGAGGTATAGGTATTATTAATATATTTGAAACAAAAAAACTATGTTTGGATTATTCAAAAAAAAAAGTGAAATTGATCAATTGAGGGATAAGTATAAAAAGTTACAAAAAGAGTCTTTTGAGCTTTCAAAAACCAATCGTTCTGAATCTGATAAAAAGTTAGCTGAAGCTGAAGAAGTCTTTAAAAAAATCGAACAGTTGAAAAAACAAGAAGAATCTTAATTTAGTGTAGGTTTAAAAAAGTATTTCGAATTTACTTTTAAATTTGATTTACCAAACCTATTAGGTTATCAACAACACAATAATGCACATATTTTTCGAAAGAAATAAAAAATGCGAAATACTGTAAATGTATTTCGCATTTTATTTATAAAGTTATTATAGTTACTATTCATCTAACATATCTGTAGGTAAATCAAGCATTTCCATCACTTTTTTGGTCAAATCATAGTCGGGGTGAACAAAAACCAGATTCGAACTTTCTGTAAACACTTGTGTATAATTATCTTCTTCTACAATTACCTCTAGCGCATTACCGATTTTATTATACAGTGGGCGTAATAATTCTTCTTGCCTATTTCTTAATTTTTTTTGAGAATTTTCCTGCATTTTTTGGATTTCCTCTTCTAGATCAGCAATTTCATTCTGTCTAAATTTTTTTATAACATCATTTAAATCCTTTTCCTCTTCTTGGTATTTTTGAGTTAATTCTTGATATTCCTCAAACTTTCGTCTTAAATCTCTATCTAATTCTTTACTGTAGGCTTTCATTTCTTGGTCAACGCTTTCTAATTCTGGCATTTGAGACATGATGAATTCAGTATTGATGGTTCCAACTTTTGTTTGGGCATTCACCAATCCTAAAAACAGTAGACTTAAAATTAAAAGTAACTTTTTCATACATTTTTATTTTGAATTGCAAATTAAATGTATTTAAATTAAACCCGCAATACTAACAGGTTAAAAGTATTATTTTATTTGGGAGATACCCCGTTCAGCAAAGGCTTTAAAGTCAATCATTACTTGTTCGCCTCTATTTTTAAAAATATTTGGTAAAATTTTACTTATAATACGCATGGCCCCATGGAATTTGAACTCACTTTGGTTTATCCAATGGGTTTGATTTTTGTTAACTTGCTTAAAATAGTTTTTTTGGATACTTTCAATTCCGTTAGCAGTATATTTTCCGTGCCATTCATGGGGGAGATTTTTTTTGATAATAGTTTCAATCATGATGATTGTCTTAATTTCCAAATCAATTTTTAATTTACGTTTTGCTCCAACTTCACCATTCTTCCCTTTAATAAGCTTACTATAAATAAGCCCCCTTTGCCAATCTGGCAAATTATCTGTATTTTCAAAAATCCCAATCACATTTTCTATTGGTAAGTCTATAATAATTTGAGTATCATATTTCATAGTTCAACAAATGTATGCTTTCAACAATGCTGAACATAAATTTTATGTAAATTTAAACATTGTAAAGCTCAATCAATTTATTACATTTGTTCGTTTTAAAAATTGAGATTTATATGAGAAATTTTTTTTTCTTAATTCTAACAACATCTTGCTTAATTCAGGCGCAAGATTTTGAAAATAAAGTGCTTTTGGAAGT
Source organism: Flavobacteriaceae bacterium (assembly GCA_003564185.1). Taxonomy (GTDB): domain Bacteria; phylum Bacteroidota; class Bacteroidia; order Flavobacteriales; family Flavobacteriaceae; genus Psychroflexus. Next base: position 28,537 of record PXFS01000098.1, on the reverse strand, counting down.
GCAAGGCAAATCAATTATGGCTGATGAATTCATCCATATTTATCAGAAAAATTTAAATGTACTTTCTAATGAGGCATCTGATGAGAGATTAGAAGATTATCTTGAATTATTTCTCCATTTTCACTTAAAGTTAACCGATGCAAGATCAAAAGGAATTCAGGACGAGGATAAATTTCAAAATGAATTTAATAAACATTACAAACAATTAGCAGATAATTATATTGCTAACGGAGAAGTAACTGATGAAGTAATAGAGGAAACCTATCAGCGATTAATAAAAGAAGTTAGAGTTAGTCATATTCTTGTTACAGTTCCACAAAATGCGAGTCATTCAGACTGGGAAAAGGCTCATTTAGAGGCTAAGCGTATAAAGCAAAAAATAGATACAAGAAATAATAGCTTTGAAGACATAGCAATAAAATTTTCGCAGGATCCTTCAGTTAAAGAAAATAAAGGGGATATGAATTGGTTTAAGGCATTTAAAATGGTGCTCCCTTTTGAAGACGCTTCTTATCGTTTAGAAGTTGATGAAATATCAGAGCCTGTAAAAACACAGTTTGGATATCACATTATAAAAAAAACAGGAGAACGGGAAAGTGTTGGGAAATTGAAAGTTGCGCATATCATGCTCTTAAATAATTCTTCTAAAGATTCAACCAAAAATAAAGAGCAAATTTTTAAAATTTATGAGCAACTTAAGTCAGGTGATAATTTTGAGGATCTAGCAAAGCTGTTTAGCGAGGATAAAAATACAGCAGATATTGGAGGCGAGCTACCACCATTTGAAGTTGGCGAAATAAACGCAAAAACTTTTGAGGAAAAAGCCTTTGCTCTAGTTGATATTGGAGATTATACAGAACCTTTTGAAACTCAATTTGGATGGCATATAGTTAAAAAGTTAGGGGAAATTCAAGTTGAAGATTTAACTGCCATTAAAGAAGATTTAAAAAGAAAAATTAAAACTTCTAACCGAGTTAAATTGCTTAATGACCGAATTAAAGAAAATATAATTTCTCATTACGATGTGACTATTGATCAGCAAGCAATTGAATTTTTTACAAATTTAGTAGATGAAAGGATTCACAAAGCAAAGTGGAAAATGGACAAAGAGGATGTTGATTTATCTGCTACTATTTTAAAAATTGATGAATTAGAGTATAAGTACAGTGATTTTTCTAATTATATTGAAAAAAATCAAATAGGGTTTACAGGTAAAAGACCTATTGAAGTTATCATTGAAGAGATGTTCAGTAAATTCACATATTCTAAATTGGTAGAATACCATAAGCCAAACCTAACAAATTTAGATCGTGATTTTGAGCTTAATGTCAATGAATACAAACATGGCTTATTGATTTTTGAATTAATGGAGCGGGAAATATGGGATACTGCAAAAACAGACACTACAGGCTTAGAGTCTTATTATAATGCTCATATTGAAAAGTATGTTTCTCCAGAAAAAATCAATGGAACAGCATATACCTTTGAAAACAAAAAACAAGCAAAAAAATTTTTAAAGCAAGTTAGTAAGAAAGGTAAAAATCCAGAAGAAGCTTTATCTAATAGTAAAAAAGGTATGGAAAAAGAATTAAATGAAGTGCCCCTAAATGAGCTAAATATTGAAGCGATAAATTCACTTGATCTTGGATATCAAAATTATTATAAAGACAGCAATAAATATGTGGTTTTACACGTTGAAGAATTACTACCACGAACAACTAAAAAGTTTGAAGAAGTACGAGGACAAGTGATTTCTGATTATCAAAATCTACTTGAAAAACAATGGATTGAAGATTTAAAAGCAAAATACTCCTTTAAAATTAATCAAGAAACATTTGAACTTTTAAAAAAAAAATTTGAATAAATCTATTTACATCTTAGTAGCTTTTACTTTATTACAGTCATGTGATTTCTTTACAAGTTCTGAAGAGCTTAAACCTGTAGCCAAAGTTGGTAACACTTATTTATATGAAAATGATTTGCCTAGAGAAATGTTGGATCAAAATACAGATAGCTTACTGCAAGTAAATAAATTTATTGATGATTGGGCTCTTCGTGAAATTTTAATCAAGAAAGCAACCTACAATATACCAACTGCGGAACAAGAAAAATTTGATCAACTTATCCAAAATTACAAATATGAGCTGTATATAAAAGCCTATAAAGACGCCTTAATCGCAGAACGTTTAAAAAATTATGCGCCAAGTCAAGATGAAATTAAGCAATATTATGAAAAACATCATGAAAATTTTAGGCTTAACGAAAACCTGCTACAATTAAGGTACATAGACCTATCTAAGACCTTGTATAATCTTAATGAAATAAAAGAAAAGTTTTTTAGTTTTAATCAAGATGATATTCTTTTTTTAGAACAGAGAAGTTTAGAATTTAGAAATTATTCGTTCAATGATTCGGTGTGGGTTAAAGAATTAGATGTGCTTAAACAAATTAATCATAAAGCTAAAAGAATCAACTCAAATGAATTAGCTTTGCAAAATAAGTTTGAAATTGAAGATAGTTTAGGGCTAATTTTAATTCAAGTAGTAGCTCGTAAAAAATTAAAAGAACAGGCTCCTATAAGCTATGTAAAGCCTACAATAGAGCAAATATTGCTCAATAAGAAAAAGATTGAATTAGGAAAAAAAATAGATAAAGAAGTAATAGAATATGCAATTGAAAATAATGAATACAAGAAGTTTGACTAATGTTGTCGTCCTATTCTTTTTATGTTTTAGTTTACATGCACAAGTGATTATTGATGATGATGATAACCTTATTGAAGATGTTGAAAATGAGGAACGTAGAGTCTTTGATATAGCAAAAGATGGAAAAGTAAGACAAAAAATTGATGGTGTAGCAGCTGTAGTTGGTGATTATTTGATTATTGAAACTGATTTGACTAAATATGCATTAGAAGCTAAGGAGAGAGGTTTGCCTTCTTCTGAGCGTACACCTTGTAAAATTTTAGAAAGAATCATGGAAGATAAGTTGTTCGCACATCATGCAATTCAAGATAGTTTAGAGATATCTGAGGAGAAAGTTATAGCTGAGGTTGAAGATCAATTTAATCAAATAACCTCTCAAACTGGTGGACTTGAAAAAGCATTAGAGTTTTATGGAAAAGAAACCGAAGAAGACCTAAAGGAGACTATGTTTAACGTGAGGTTAGAACAACGTCAAACCGATATGATGCGTGCTGATGTAGTAGAAGACATTGAGGTTACTCCAGAAGAAACTAGAAAATTTTTTGAGTCTATTCCAGATGAAGATGTTCCCATTTTTGGTGATGAATTAGAAGTTGCCCAAATAGTGATAAAACCCCAAGTTCCACAGGATCAAATTGATAAAGTGATTGATCGTCTCAATGAAATGCGTACAGATGTACTAGAGAATGGTGCAAGTTTTGTTACTAAAGCTACATTTTATTCTGAAGATAAAGCTTCTAGATCTACCGGGGGACTGTATACACTAACTCGTAGAGATTCATTTGTTAAAGAATTTAAGGATGCTGCCTTTAGTCTTGATGAAGGTGAAATTAGTAAACCTTTTGAGTCTGAGTTTGGATGGCATATATTAATGGTAGAAAAAATTAGAGGACAACAAGTAGATGTAAGACATATTTTACTTTATCCGGAAATAACAACAAAAGCAATTAATGAAGCAAGAGAGAAAGCTGAAAAATTACAAAAAATGCTTCAATCCGGTGAATTAGATTTTAAAGCAGCTGCAAAAGAATTTTCTGAAGAACCAGAAACACGTGAAAGTGGAGGACAACTGGTAAATCCAGCTGATGGAAGTAAGCGTTTTGAATTGGCTAAAATGGACACGGAGCTCTACATGCGTGTGTACAAGCTTAAAGAAAATGAGATCTCAAAAGTGATTAGAGATGAAGATAGAACAGGAAAAGTTTCTTATAAAATTTATAAAGTGACTAAAAAAATCCCAGAACATAAGGCTAATTTTTCTGATGACTATCCAAGAATTAAAGAACTTGCTTTGAGACAAAAACAACTTAAAGAAGTGAAAAAGTGGGTCAAAGAAAAATCTAAAGATACTTTTATAAAATTTAGTTCAGACTACAAGAACTGTGATTTTGCCTCAGATTGGATGAAAGAAGAAATTTAAATTATATATGTCAGACGTAGATCAAATTAAAAACCTAGTTGTTAAATATCAAGAATTAAAAAAAGAAATAGCAAAAGTTATTGTTGGTCAAGATGTTGTTATAGAACAAATATTAATCTCCATATTTGCTGGAGGACATGCGCTTTTAATAGGTGTTCCTGGTCTTGCCAAAACTTTAATGGTAAATACTATTTCGCAGGCACTTGGTCTGCAATTTAAGCGCATACAATTTACACCAGATTTAATGCCTAGTGATATTGTTGGGGCAGAAATACTTAATGACGCAAAGCAATTTCAATTTTTGAAAGGCCCAGTTTTTTCCAATATTGTTTTAGCAGATGAGATCAATAGAACACCACCAAAAACTCAAGCTGCTCTTTTAGAAGCTATGCAAGAAAAGTCAGTGACAATTGGTGGTAAAACTTATAAACTAGAACGCCCTTATTTTGTTTTGGCTACTCAAAATCCAATAGAACAAGAAGGTACTTATCCGCTTCCAGAGGCACAGCTAGACCGTTTTATGTTTGCTATTGAATTAAATTATCCAAGTTTTGAAGAAGAAGTTGAAGTGGTTAAATCAACAACACAAAATCTAACGCACGAAATTAATCCATTGTTTAACGCCCAAGAAATAATTGACTTTCAGCAACTCATCAGAAAAATTCCTGTAACTGACAATGTTATTGAATATGCGGTTAATGTAGTTACTAAAACAAGGCCAAATGAGCCCTCTGCTTCAGAAGTGGTAAAAAATTATGTGGGATGGGGTGCTGGTCCAAGAGCTTCTCAGAATTTAATTTTAGCAGCTAAAACCAATGCAGCCTTACGTGGAAAATATGCGCCAGATATTGAAGATGTAAAAGCAGTGGCACAAGGAATACTCAAACATCGTGTAATAAAAAATTACAAGGCAGAGGCTGAAGGCTTTACAACACATAAAATTATTAATAGTCTACTTTAATTTTTTTGAGATTTCTTAATTCAAGTAGATTTAAGGAATTAACTGGCAAGTTTTCTATGTTTTTTGGTGTAAATCGAACGATTTCATCATAAAATAAAGGTATAATTGGTAATTCATTTGCAATAATAGAATCCATTTTCTTATAAATCAACTGTCTTTCTTCAATCCTATTTAAAGCATAGGCCTGTTCAAATAATTCATCAAAAAAAGCATGCTTAAAATGAGTATAATTTGGGCCATTAGGAGAAAAGTTTTCAGTATAAAAAAGCCCTAAATAATTTTCAGCATCTGGATAATCTGCAATCCAACTTCCCCTGAATGCTTCTAGTTGGCCAGAACTACGCTGCTGAAGCAAGGTTGAAGCAGGCATGACATCTACTTTTACTTGTATCCCAATCTTTTTCAGCTCTTGTTGTATAAATTCTATTAAATCTACATAGCTTGAGTTGGTAGCAATATCTATACTAGGATTGTTGTCTCCACTACTTGCCTTATATTCTTCTAAAAATGACTTTGCTTTTTGAGGTTGGTATAGTTCAGATTCATTAGTATAATTTCCTGGAAGTGATTGAGGAATAATTCCTCCCGAAGCAGGAATACCAATATTATTTCGCAAGTACTTCATCATTGATTTTCTATCAAAACCATGGTGTATTGCTTTTCTAAAATTTTTATCATTGAGTGCTGCATTTTTTTTAGGCAAATAAAAACCAATATATTCAGTATTTAGAAAAGGGGCTTTAGATAAATTAAACCGATTTTTAAAATTTGTCTTTAATCTACCATCAAGACTGAGTAATTCATCCTTATAAGAAGGGTGAAGACCATTCAACAAATCAATTTTACCTTGCATAAATTGCATAAATTCACTTTGTTTATCAGGTAGAAAAGTTATGGCTATTGATTCAATATGTGGAAGAGTTTCACCCTTTTCATTTTTCTCCCAGTAAGAAGGATTTTTTCTTAATACCAATTTTTCATTTTCAATCCATCGCTTAAAGCGAAACGGTCCACTTCCAATAGGTGTTTCTCGAAACGAAAATGAAGTAGAGTGTGTTTCAATTGGAATAACTGAAGCATACTTCATACTTAAAATCCCTAAAAATGGTGGAAAATTTCGTTTCAAATGAAATTTTAAATGAGTTTTGTCAACTACTTCAATTTCGTCTAAGTTTTTTAAAATCCAACTGCCGGGAGAGCCTACTTTAGGGTCTATTAAACGACCCAAACTATAAGCAACATCTTCTGCATTTACTATTCTGGTTTGTTGCTCTCCAAAAATTTTATGCTCATGGAAATAGACATCTTCACGTAAATAAAAATCGTACGTTAACCCATCTTCACTAATTTCCCAATGTTTGGCTAAACTAGGCACCACATTTAAATCTTCATCCAATTCTACCAAAGTGTTGTAGAGTTGATGACACGCCCAAATATTTCTTTGATCCTTAGCAAATGCAGGGTCTAAGGAGCTGATGTTTGCATGCTCATTGTACCTAAAAACTTGGTGATCTTCAAAATCAACCTCATAATTTTTACAAGCACAGAAAAAAACGATTAAACTTATAAATACAAAATGACTAGGTTGTAGTGACTTCAAAACTTCACAATTTATATTACAAATTATATTACAAATTATATTGGTATCTTTGCAGGCTAATATAATTAAACTTAAGGCATTTAAAAAGATTGGTGTTAGAAATGAGTAAAAAAGTTGCGTTTTATACCCTAGGTTGTAAGTTGAATTTTTCAGAAACTTCTACCATTGCAAGAAGTTTTGAGCAAGAAGGTTTTGAGCGTGTTGATTTTGATCAATCAGCAGATATTTTCGTAATCAATACCTGTAGTGTTACGGAAAATGCAGACAAACGTTTTAAAACCATTGTAAAACAGGCGCAGAAGTCCAATGCTGACGCATTTATTATTGGAATTGGTTGTTACGCTCAACTTAAACCAGAAGAACTTGCGGCGGTTAATGGGGTAGATTTGGTTTTAGGGGCTACTGAAAAATTTAAAGTAACAGATTATTTAAATGACCTGAGTAAAAATGATTTTGGAGAAGTACATTCCTGTGAAATAGATGAAGCCGATTTTTACGTAGGTTCTTATTCTATTGGTGACAGAACAAGAGCTTTTTTAAAGGTTCAAGATGGCTGTGATTATAAATGTACTTACTGCACTATTCCATTAGCACGTGGAATTTCAAGAAGTGATGAATTAGACAATGTCTTGAAAAATGCAGCTGAAATTGCTCAACAAGGAATAAAAGAAATTGTGTTAACAGGCGTAAATATTGGCGATTATGGAAAAGGTGAATTTGGAAATAAACGCCATGAGCATACTTTTCTTGAAATGGTTCAAGCCTTAGATCAAGTTGAAGGAATTGAACGATTAAGAATTTCTTCAATAGAGCCTAATCTGTTGAAAAATGAAACTATTGATTTTGTAGCCCAAAGTGACACATTTGTTCCTCATTTTCATATTCCCTTACAAAGTGGTAGTAATACTTTGCTAAAGCTGATGCGAAGAAGATATATGCGTGAGCTGTATGTTAATCGCGTTGAACAAATTAAATCAGTTATGCCTGATGCCTGTATCGGTGTAGACGTAATTGTAGGTTTTCCAGGTGAAACGGATGAACTTTTTTTAGAAACCTATAACTTTTTAAACGAATTACCCATCTCTTACTTGCATGTTTTTACTTTTTCTGAAAGGGAAAACACCCCAGCGGCAGAAATGGATGGTGTTGTCCCGATTAAAATCAGAAAGAAGCGAAGTAAAATGCTACGTGGTTTGTCGGTTAAAAAGCGAAGAGCCTTTTATGAATCCCAATTAGGAAAAACAAAAACCGTTTTATTTGAAAGCGAAAATAAAGAGGGATATATTCACGGCTTTACTGAAAACTATGTCAAAATAAAGTATCCTTGGAATCCCCATTTGTGTAATACACTACAAAATGTTAAGCTAGCTAAAATAGATGAAGATGGAATGGTAAAAATAGAGCTTAATGAAATGGCTCATGTTGTTGAAGAGTAGTGACAAGACGAAAGTCCATAGGACTTAATCAAAAAATTAAAAAAGCCTGATTAAAATTAATCAGGCTTTTTTAATTGGAAGTCGGGATGACTGGATTCGAACCAGCGATCTCGCGCCCCCCAGACGCGCACTTTAACCGGACTAAGCTACATCCCGAATTATTATTTTTTCCATAAAAAAACCCGCAAGTTTGCGGGTTTTTGCGGAGGAAGAGGGATTCGAACCCCCGGTACCTTGCGGTACAACGGTTTTCAAGACCGCCGCATTCGACCACTCTGCCATTCCTCCAATACAATTAAGAACATACTTAAAATTGCGAGTGCAAATATAAAAAGCTTTTTTAATTTTCAAGCATTATACGGCATAAATTTCAGCTTAAAAATATTTTATTTGAGACACAAATCCAAAAGCTTTGTATTTCAGTTTTTTATAAACCTAACTTGATGTTACTTCTTGATTATTTTTTTGGTTACCGTTTTTTCCCTTAGTCTAAGCTCCAACAAATAGATTCCATTTGGCATTCCAGATAAGTCTAATCGGTTATTTTCCTTATTAGTAAGTTGAATAGCTTTTCCTCCTAAGGTAAATAGCTGAATCTCATCAATTGAAATATCAGATTGTATTTCTAGAAAATTTGCAGTAGGATTAGGATAAATATGTATTGAGTTTGCTTCAAATGCTTGTGCAGAAAAGGTTTCACATTCAAAGTCATTAGTCATTTCATTCAAAAATTCACCTTCTTCAACCCACCACGCTTGCCAATCCCCTCCATTTCCATCTTCCCATGTATTTACATCAAAAGAATTATTGCCTGTAGAAGTGGCAGGGAGCTGATATACTTTTAGCGCTTTATTTCCTTTGTTCCAAGTTAAAGCTTGGTTTTCTTCAAGTATTTCGGGAAGTAAATCATCTTCGCAATTGGCTTGTATAAAATAGGCATAGTCATCAAAATCTGGATATTCACCAAAAACAATTGCTTCACCGTTTTCATCAATACAAATTCCAACAAACTCATCTGCTGCAATTCCGTAGGCAATATCTTGAGTTTCTTCTACAATACGAGAGATAAATACACTATGTCTACCTTTACGATCAGGATTATTGTAATGTGTGTCGGTTATCGTGTTTTGTAAAAAAGGATTAGTTAAAAATTCACCTTGACCAATAGAAACTGAGCTTCCGTAAGGATTATTTAGGGCTTGGTCTGAGGTCACGCTACCGTTAATGGCATCAAAATAAAATTCTCCCATAATCGCCATTCCAGCGCTTGTTCCGCCAATTGGAGCTTGCTTTACATTGATGTGATTGTTCAATGCTTCATTCATGGCATTAGCTCTAAAAAAATTAACATAAGTGGCTTGATTTCCTCCAGCAAACCATATTGCTTCAGCATTTTCTATAGCATTTATGACATATGGATCAGTGGCACCATTTTCGTTGTGAATAACTAAAGTTTCAACTGAATTAATATCGATTCCTAAATCAGTATAAAAATAATCGTTATACCCGTCACTTCCACTGGTGCGGATAACCACTACATCACCACCATCAGCCTTGTTTAAAAACCATTGCATAGCCTGATCGTCTTCTGATGCACCCCCCATCAAACAAATTCCAAAAGTAGGATTAGTGTCAATATTTTCAGTTTCTCCAGTAAAGTAACTATTAAAATTCTGACTGTTTACAGGTAGTAAGCATAAGAATATAAGGATAGTAAAAATATGTTTCATCTGTTTGTTTTTAGTATTATAAAAATTTTTCACAGGCCTTTTAAGCATTTAATTTTTGTTTTCTAATAAAGGTACAAATCTAAATTCACCAAAGTTGTGTTTTTCAAATTTTTTGACATCTTTTCTGATTAATAGGGTCATTATTTGTGGGTCTTCACCTACAGGAATAACTAGTCTGCCTCCAATCTTTAATTGAGCCATTAAACTTTTTGGAATATAAGGAGCTCCAGCAGTAACTATTATCTTATCGTAGGGGGCATAAGTTTTAATCCCTTTATAGCCATCACCAAATGTAAAGTACTTAGGGCTATAGCCTATTTTTTTTAGAAATTGACTTGTTTTTTTATACAGTTGGTGTTGTCTTTCTATAGTATATACCTTAGCTCCTAAATGTTTTAAAACTGCTGCCTGATAACCACTTCCAGTTCCTACTTCTAAGATTTTTTCACCTTTTTTCACCTGCAAAAGTTCAGTTTGAAAAGCAACTGTATAGGGTTGAGAAATTGTCTGCCCTTTACCAATAGGAAAGGCTTTATCTTGGTAGGCGTGATCTTCAAAACTTGAGTCTAAAAATAAATGTCTTGGAATACTTTTAATAGCTTCTAACACACGTTGGTCTTTAATTCCTTTTAGGGCAAGTTTTTCTGCCAAACCCTTACGCTTTCCTTGATGTCTGTAATTATCTTCCAAGTTTTTAAAGATGTTGAAATATGTTATTAAATGTCACAAAATAACTTTTTTTATTTCATTAAACAAATCAACTTATTCTATTTTAATAAAAATGTCAAATGGATTGACTTAACTAACCAACTACAACTAAAAATTGAAGTTAACTAACCATTAAGCCTCATTTCTTTTTTTTATATTTGATTAAAAATATTGCAATGTTTAAAAAATTGATTTTCACTTTTTTACTTATTTTCTCATTTCATACTTTATCAGCTAACTTCATTCTAATTCCAATGGATTATGAGACGCAAAAGAATCATTTAAAAGCTTATGGAATTACTTATTGGAGTTTAGAGCGCAATGAAAAAGTTCAATGGTTATTAAATTATAGAGGGGGAAGCTTCTTAATCCCTAGCTCTGAAAAATTAGAGCGAGAATGTAAGATTAGAGGTGTTTCTTTTGAAAAAATATCTTCTCAAGAAGCTGAATCTATTTTGAAGAAAATACAGAGCCCATCTAAAAATCAAGAATCTGTAGTGCTTGAAAAAGCACCTAAAATTGCCGTATACACTCCAGAAGGAAATGAACCTTGGGACGATGCAGTTACCTTAGTCTTGACCTATGCAGAAATACCCTATGAAACCATTTATGATGAGGAAGTACTTAATGACGAATTGACTTTGTATGATTGGGTTCATTTGCACCATGAGGATTTTACTGGGCAATATGGTAAATTTTACAGAGCATACCGCTCTGCATCCTGGTATATTGAAGCCAAAAAAGTAGCCGAACAACGTGCAGCTGATTTAGGGTTTGATAAAGTTTCTGAATCTAAGTTAGCAGTGGCTCTCAAAGTAAGAGATTATGTAATTGGTGGAGGATTCATGTTTGCTATGTGTAGTGCTACAGATACTTTTGATATAGCATTAGCAGCTAAAGATGTTGATATTTGTGAACCCATGTTTGATGGTGATCCCTCCACACCAGGCTACCAAAAAAAGTTAGATTTTACTCAGACTATGGCGTTTAAGGATTTTATTTTGGAAAAAGATCCTATGGTCTATGAATATTCCTCTATAGATATGACAAATGTGAGAAAAGTACCTAAAGATAAAGATTATTTTACGCTTAAAGAGTTCTCTGCAAAATGGGATCCAATCCCTACTATGCTTAATCAAAATCATACGGCTATAGTAAAAGGCTTTATGGGGCAAACAACAGCTTTTAATCCTGAGCAAATTAAATCTAACGTATTGATTTTAGGAGAAACAAAAGTGAATGGCGAGGCAAAATATATTCATGGAATTAAGGGCAAGGGCTTTTTTACTTTTTATGGAGGTCATGACCCAGAGGATTATCAACATAGGGTAGGAGACCCCCCCACCGAATTAGAACTTCACCCAAGTTCACCGGGATATCGACTTATCCTTAATAATATTCTTTTTCCAGCTGCTGAAAAAGAAAAACAAAAAACCTGATTAAAAAAGTAACTTACATGTATTACTCTTTTTTGCCTTGAGCTATTAATTTGTCAATAAAATCGTCTAATGTATATTCATTATTCTTTGTTTTGTTTGCATATTCAATAGCTTGCTCTCCTGCTCTTTGCAAAGCTGATATGTTTTTAGCTGAAGCATTAGACATGTCTGCGTCATAAGGTGGATTAAACTTTTCACCTTCTTTCGGAAACCTTAAAAATTCAGGTACATCAACACGTTTATAATTTTTTTGATGTTTATTACCAAGCGATTTAAAAATCATACCCATCTGATAGTTAACTGTATCCAAGTCTCCATCCATCATGATTTTAGGAACCGCTTTGGCCCAATTGATAATCCCCCAACGCCTAGACTTTTTTTCTCTTTTTAAGTCTATTGGCATTGAACCTGTTCCAATGGATAGTAAAAGCATGTCTTTAGCCTTTGGGCAATTTAAACCTAATCGTTCAAAGTTGGTTTTTCTGGCTTCAGCATAAGCACACATACTCGGATTATTTGCAAATACACCTCCATCTAAATTAATCATTTTTTCATTCGTAGCCATGTTAGTGATTTCAGCAGGAGAAAAATAGGTTGGAGCTGCTGAAGTAGAGCGAACAACATCCCGTACATAAAAAGCTCTGTTTTTTGTCCCCAGCCTTTCTCTAGTATTGAAGAAAACAGCTTTTCCGTTAAGCATATTGTATGAAGTTAAAACGCATGGTTTCAGTAATTCATGGTATTTTAAATCTCCAAAGGTGGAGTAAAATATGGCTTCTAAATTTCCTGCAGAATAACGTGTAGCATTGAACACTTGGCGAATGCCAAACCAAGAGCTACGCTTAGCCTGATTAAAAATTTCATTCCCTTTTTCTGTATAAATCTTTAGCGCATCTTCAGCTTTATATTTGCTTGAAATAGCTTCATTTTCTTCATTTGGAATTAAGCAGTAGCAAGCTAAAATACCACCTGTGCTAGTTCCCACCAACAAATCAAAATAATCGGCTAAACGAGCATTTGGGTTTTTGGTTTTTTCAATGATTTTTTCTTCCACATACTGCAGTACAGTTGCGGGAACAATTCCTCGAATACCCCCTCCATCAAGCGAAAGAATTCTAAGCTTTGATTGATTCATTTCTTATAATTTAATTACAACTTTCTAAAGGTAAGCTTTTTAAGTTAATAAAAGCACCTCTTAGTTTATGCTTTAAAAGTTGAATTAAAGTTTTGAAACTATATTTTGAATTGATACACTTATCAATGAAAAATTGAATGAAGAATAATGTTAGGTTTACAGGATTGAACCTTAACATACTTTCCAAATAGCATCGGCAGAGTTTACTGGGGCTTCTATAGTGATTTTTTCCTTTTTCACTGGATGAATCAATTCAATTTTTCTGGCATGTAGATGGATGCTTCCATCTTTGTTGCTTCGGTTAAAACCATATTTTAAATCTCCTTTGATGGGACATCCAATTTTTGAAAGTTGAGAACGGATTTGATGATGCCTACCAGTTTCTAAATCTATTTCTAACAGAAAGTAATTATTTAATTCTTTAATTAAGCGGTAATTCAATAAAGCTAGTTTTGAATTAGGTACCTCATTTTCATGCGCATAGGATTTATTTTGTTTTTGTTTTCTCAAAAGAAAATGTCTGAGTTGGTCAACTTTTTTAGGAGGTCGATTTTTGACTACTGCCCAGTAAGTTTTTTTTGGTTCTTTGTTTGCAAAAGCTTTATTTAATCGACTCAATGCTTTTGAAGTTTTTGCAAAAACTACAATTCCTGAGGTGGGACGATCAATTCTATGAACAACACCTAAATATACATTGCCAGGTTTTTGATCTCTTTTTTTGATATACTCTTTTATAATATCTACCAGAGGATCATCTCCAGTTTTATCTCCCTGAACTAAATCGCCAGCACGTTTGTTAATCACTATCAAGTGATTGTCTTCAAATAAAATCTGTAAATTAGTAATTGATGTTCTCATTTATTGCAAGCTTTTTAATTCATGTTTGGCGCTTATCATCCTATTTTTACCTAAAAAATCCTTTTTCAATTCAACCCCAACAAATCCCATTTTGTTTAAATCTTCAACCAATTCTTCACCATGTTTTTGGTTGATTTCAAAAAATAGTCGACATGCTTTTTTTTGTTGCTGGACTAATCCTGCAATGCAATGGTAAAATAAAAGTGGATTTTCATCCTTTACAAATAAAGCTAGATGCGGTTCATGCTCTAGTACATTTGCTTGCATAAGTTCTTTTTCTCTGGCTAAGACATAAGGGGGGTTGGAGATCACCACATCATAATCTTGATCAAGTCTTTTGGCGGTTAAAATATTTTGTTGAATAAAATTTAATTTCACTTGATGGTTGTTAGCATTTTTGCGAGCTGTGCTGATTGCCTCTTCGGAAACATCTAAAGCTGTAACTTCAGCTTTTTTCAGCTTTTTAGCAATACTTACAGCAATACATCCTGATCCAGTTCCAATATCAATAATTTTAACAGATTCATTAGGGTAGCAATTAGCCACCCATTCTACAAGTTCTTCTGTTTCAGGGCGGGGAATTAAAACAGAAGAATTTACTTCAAAACGTAAATCACAAAATTCAGTAAAACCTAATATATATTGATGAGGTTCATGACATTGAAGTCGTTTTATAGCTTCTCTAAACAATTCAATCTCCTTAAATTTGATGAGCAAATCAGGTTCACTTAATAACTTGATTTTCGATTTTTGTAAATAGACTTCAGCTAACCAGTAAAATAAAGACCTTGCTTCATCTGTGGTGTAGCTATCTTTCAACTGAAGTTGAAATTCCTCTTTTAATTCTTGTAATTTCATTTTTACTATAATTTTTTCAGCATAAAAGTGGTACAACTAAAATGTCCGGTATTACCCAATCGCTTTTCAATATATTCAAAACCCGATTTTTCGTATCTTTTTTTTGCTGCTTTCATAAAGGGTAGAGTTTCTATATAGCAAAAATCATAACCAGCTTCTTTGGCAAATGTAAGGCAAGTGTTGATCATTTTTTCTCCCAGGCCTTTTCCTCTAATGCGTTGATGGAAATACATTTTTTGCAATTCACAGGTATTTTTAGTGCCAGCAAGTCTACCTATCCCAGCTCCTCCTAGAATTTCACCCGCCTCATCAACTACAAAATAGGTTGTTCTATGGTCAGTATATTCTTCATTAAGGTTAAATAAATGTTTATCAGCATAGGCCGTACCTGTTTTTGGTGCATTTTCGCCTTCCAAAACCAACTGAATTAATTCTCCTAATTTTTTGTTGTCTTTAGGTTGAATAGGTCTAATTTGAATTTTTGACATTGAATATTAATTCTATTTTTGTGGCGTGAAAATACAAGAAAAATATATACAACGCTGTTTAGCTTTAGCCAAAAATGGACTGGGAACAACTTATCCTAATCCATTGGTAGGAGCAGTAATTGTTCATGAAGACAGAATTATTGGCGAGGGTTGGCACCATGAAGCAGGTAAGGCCCATGCGGAAGTGAATGCCATTGCTCAAGTAAAGGATGAATCCTTACTAAAAGAAGCAACCATTTACGTGAGTTTAGAACCTTGTAGTCACTTTGGTAAGACACCACCTTGTTGCGATTTAATTATTGCTAAAGGCATTAAAAAAGTTGTAGTGGGTATGGTTGACCCATTTGAAGCAGTAGCCGGAAGAGGAATTAAAAAATTAATAGAAGCTGGATGTCAAGTTCAAGTAGGGGTTTTAGAGGAAAAATGCCAAGAGTTGAATAAGCGCTTTTTAACTTTTCACTTAAAAAAGCGTCCCCATGTCATACTTAAATGGGCTCAAAGCAGTGATGGTTTTTTATCGCCTTACGCTTGGCCAGAAAAGCCTAAAAATCAATCTCCTGTTTGGATTACAGGTGCAGCCTCTAAACAATTGGTACATCAATGGCGTGCTCAAGAACAGGCCATTATGATTGGAAGCAAAACTGCATTAGCGGATAACCCACAATTGAATACACGACTATGGGCAGGATCAAATCCATATAGAATACTATTAGACCCTGACTTAGAAGTTAGCGAAAACCATCAGATTTTAAAGGATGGTTGTTCAACCCTTGTGTTGCATCGCTCAAATTTAACGCCAAAGTTAAATTCTTCAGCCTTGGAATATCAAGCATTGGATGAAGAAAAAGATTTAGCAAAACAAATTTTAGAAATTTTATATAAAAAGGGCGTTCAATCTTTAATAATTGAAGGCGGTAGGCTAACTTTGCACACTTTTATAGACCAAGGGCTGTGGGATGAGGCTAGAATTTTTAGTGGTGCTACTCATTTTGGAAAAGGAACACCTGCACCCCATATTGGTGGAAAATTAGAAAACGAACAAAAAATTAATTCAGATTTTTTAAAATTAGTAAAAAATGATAAAAAGCTTAGTCTTTGATTTTGGTGATGTATTTTTAACTTTAGATAAGTCAGCTACCCAAAAAAACCTTCAAAAATTTGGAATAAATGAATTTACCAAAGACATGATAATTAAAAACCAAGCCTACGAGATGGGTTTGATTTCAACTCAAGATATCATTGATTACTATACTCACAATTTTCCTCAAATAGACAAATTAGATTTTATTCATGCTTGGAATTCAATTTTAGTTGATTTTCCCCAACATAAACTTGATTTCATAAAACAACTATCTGAAGAAAAATTTTTTCAATTAATTTTGTTGAGCAACACCAATGAGCTTCATATAGAATGGGTTGATGAAAACATAAGCTTTTTTAATGAATTTAAAAATTGCTTTGACGCTTTTTATCTTTCTCATGAAATTGAAATGAGAAAACCCAATACCGATATTTTCAATTTTGTTTTGAGTAATCATGATTTAAAACCTGAAGAAGTTTTATTTATTGATGATACCATAGAAAATATTGAAGCTGCTCAACAACTAAAAATAAATACTTGGCATTTGCAGGCAGGAAATGAAGATGTTGTTGATTTATTTAAAATTAAAAGAGACTTACTGTTTTGATAGCCTTACTTCTAAGTATACTGTCATCTACCCTAATTTATGTAGCATTTACAGTATTAGGAAAATTTAATGTAAACAAATTACATGCATTAATTTTCAATTATTTAGTAGCTTTTGTGTTGGGTTTTTTGTTAAGTCCAACGGGCACGTCAGTGATTAAATATCCTCAACAAGATTGGTTTATAGGTTCATTAATTTTAGGAAGTTTTTTTATTGTCACTTTTTACTTGATGTTTATTACTACGCAAAAACATGGTTTATCTGTGGTTTCAGTAGCCAGTAAAATGAGTGTTTCAATTCCCGTAATTTTTGTTATTATTTTCTATGGCGAATCAATAAATCTCACGAAGATAATAGGCATAATTTTAGCCTTATTTTCGGTTTATTTGGTTTCTATAAAAAAACATACGGGAAGTCAATTAGTAAATTCCTCCTTGTTGCTTCCTTTTTTGGTTTTTATTTGTAGTGGGATTGTTGAAAGTACGCTTAAGTTTTTAGAAGATGCATACGTTCCTAATGAAGATGTTTCTGCTTTTTCTTCCAGTGTTTTTCTATTTGCTAGTATAATAGGATTATCAATTTTTGCAATTCAATATGTAAAAAATCAAATAGGCATACAATTTAAGTCTATGCTTGGTGGGGTAGTTCTTGGAATTCCTAATTATTTTTCTATTCATTTTTTTATTCAAGCCTTAAAGTCTGATGTTTTTGATTCTTCCATTATCTTAATTGTTAATAACATATTGATTGTTTTACTTTCTACTTTTATAGGTCTTCTATTTTTTTCTGAAAAACTTCAAAAGCAAAACTGGATTGGAATTGTTGTAGCTATAATCAGTATTGTTATTGTTTATTTATCTTCGCAAGAAATAGGAGCCTAAATTTGTTCATGGAAAAAGATGCCTACAAAACAATACAATCACCAAGTAATGAAACCCTTTTTAAAGAAAAAGGGAGTAAGTTTTATGGATACGCTTTTCCTGTTACTTCTGAAAAAGAAATCAACCAGTATTTAGATGAATTAAAAGCCAAGCACCATAAAGCTAGACATTTTTGTTATGCATGGCAATTAGGTAAAAAATACCAACATTTTAGAGCAAATGATGATGGGGAACCCTCAAACTCCGCAGGAATGCCTATTTATGGACAATTGCAATCTTTTGAAGTCACCAATTGTTTAGTGGTTTCGGTACGATATTTTGGAGGAACTAAACTGGGTGTTGGGGGCTTGATATCAGCTTATAAAACCAGCGCTCAATTAGCTTTAGAAGCTTCTAAAATTGTTCAGAAAACCATTGATGTTGAATTTCAGGTCAAGTGTAATTACGATATGATGAATGTGGTTATGAGGTTAGTTAAAGAGCTTGATTTAGAAATTATACAGCAGAATTTAGAAATGGATTGCGATTTTACTATTGCGGTTAGACAAAAAGATTTTTCTAAAGTTTTCAATCAATTTAAAAACACCTTTGGGTTAGAGGTTAAATCTCTAGAAGAGGATAGATAAATTATTTTTTATCACTTTTTTTGAACCACTTCAAACACTTTTTGCCCATCACATTTTAAGGTTTTAGACGGGTATTTAAGAAGTAATGCATAATCATGTGTAGCCATTAATATCGTATTTCCGTTTTTGTTGATTTGCTGAAGCACCTCCATAACTTCAACAGAAGTTTGCGGGTCTAAATTACCTGTAGGCTCATCTGCCAAAATTAATTCTGGATCGTTAAGCATAGCTCTGGCAATGGCTACACGCTGTTGTTCACCGCCAGAAAGTTGAAAGGGAAATTTAAAGTTTTTAGTTTTCATATCTACCTTATCCAAAACTTCTTCAACTCGATTTTCCATTTTGGACCTGTCTTTCCAACCTGTTGCTTTTAAAACAAAAATCAAATTATCTTTAACAGTTCGGTCATTCAATAGTTTAAAATCTTGAAAAACTACACCTAGTTTTCTTCGAAGATTAGGAATCTGTTTGGTTTTTAATTTCCTTAAATCAAAATCAACTATATGCCCTTCACCTTCTAGTAGAGGTAAATCTCCATAAAGTGTTTTCATGAAACTACTTTTACCAGTCCCGGTTTTACCAATCAAATAAACAAATTCTCCTTTATTGATGTGAATATTTACATCCGATAAAATCAAATTATCACGTTGATAAACTTTTGCATTACTTAAGCTTAAAATAGGATTCGCCATGTTTTGTTGCTGATAAAATTTGCTGCTAATATATTGATTTCTGATGTATTTATTAACTTTTACAAACATCATTTACAGGCTTACGAGTTCCTTCGTTTTTTTATTCAATACAATCTGACAAATAGACACCTTTATAGCTTGTAATTGTTGAAAACTCTGGTCTATTATAGCTGTAAAATTCGAAAAATAAATGTAAATTAGCCCCTTAAACAAAATTAATTTAAAACTTAATTTATGGCAGATGGTGAACAGTTGATTCCTATTAATATTGAGGATGAAATGAAAACTGCGTACATTGATTATTCAATGTCTGTAATTGTATCTAGGGCACTTCCTGATGTACGAGACGGATTAAAACCCGTGCACAGAAGAGTGCTATTTGGAATGAATGAATTAGGGGTTTTATCTAATAAATCCCATAAAAAGTCAGCAAGAATTGTTGGTGAGGTGTTAGGTAAATACCACCCTCACGGTGATACTTCCGTATATGATACAATGGTGCGTATGGCTCAAGAATGGAGTATGCGTTACCAATTAGTAGATGGGCAAGGTAACTTTGGTTCTGTGGACGGCGATAGTCCCGCAGCAATGCGTTATACGGAGGCCAGAATGAAAAAAATCAGTGAGGAAATGCTTGCTGATATTGATAAAGAAACTGTTGATTTTTCTCTTAATTTTGATGATACCCTTGAGGAGCCTACTGTTCTTCCTACACGCGTTCCAAATTTATTAGTCAATGGAGCAAGCGGTATTGCTGTTGGTATGGCTACTAATATGGCTCCACATAACTTAACGGAAGTCATTGATGGTACCAATGCCTATATCCAAAATAAAGACATTGAAGTAGAAGAACTTATGCAGCATATCACTGCGCCAGACTTTCCTACCGGAGGCACCATTTATGGTTATGACGGTGTTCGCGAAGCTTACAAAACTGGCCGCGGCAGAGTAGTTATGCGCGCTAGGGCTAATTTTGAAGAAGTCAATGGTAAAGAATGCATTATTGTTACAGAGATCCCTTATCAAGTCAATAAGGCCGATATGATTAAGAAAACGGCAGATATGATTAACGATAAGAAAATTGAAGGCATTTCACTTATCCGAGATGAATCCGACCGAAATGGAATGCGTATTGTTTATTTCTTGAAAAAAGATGCTGTTCCTAATGTGGTTTTAAATACTCTGTATAAACATACGGCATTGCAATCATCATTTAGTATCAACAATATTGCTTTGGTAAATGGGCGTCCAGAGATGTTGAATTTGAAGGATTTAATTGTTCATTTTGTTAATCATCGTCATGAAGTAGTAGTTCGAAGAACAAAGTACTTACTTCGCAAGGCTGAAGAAAGAGCACATATCTTAGAAGGATTAATTATTGCTTCAGATAATATTGATGAGGTAATTAAAATTATTCGCGCTTCTTCTAATGCAGACGAAGCAAGAAATAAGTTAATTGAACGCTTTGAGTTGACTGAAGTTCAAGCCAAAGCAATTGTAGAAATGCGTTTGCGTCAATTAACTGGACTAGAGCAAGATAAACTTCGTTCTGAATATGAGGAGCTAATGGAAACCATTGCCGATTTGAAGGATATCCTAGCCAATGAAGATCGCAGAATGCAAATTATTTCAGATGAATTGCTTGAAATAAAAGAAAAATACGGTGATGAGCGTAGATGTGATATTGATTTTTCAGGCGGTACACTTAGCATGGAAGATATGATTCCAGATGAACCTGTTGTAATCACAATTTCGCATGCTGGATACATCAAAAGAACTCCGCTTTCAGAATATAAAACACAGAGCAGAGGAGGAGTTGGTCAAAAAGCAACTACAACAAGAGATGAGGATTTTTCTGAATATTTGTTTGTAGGAACCAATCACCAGTATATGCTATTCTTCACTCAAGAAGGAAAGTGTTTCTGGATGCGCGTTTATGAAATTCCGGAGGGAAGTAAAGCTTCTAAAGGTAGAGCTATACAAAATTTGATTAGTATTGCACCTGACGATAAAATTAATGCTTTCATTTGTACGCAAGACTTAAAGGATGAAGAGTATGTCAACAGTCATTATGTGTTGATGGCCACTAAAAAAGGTCAAGTAAAAAAGACTTCTTTGGAGCAATATTCTAGACCACGATCAAATGGAATTAATGCCATTAACATTAAGGAAGGTGATGAGCTTTTAACCGCTAAACTTACCACCGGTGAGTCTGAGGTAATGTTAGCATTAAAATCGGGTAAAGCTATTCGTTTTGAAGAAAGTAAAACCAGACCTATGGGTAGGGGTGCTTCTGGAGTTCGTGGAATTACCTTAGGAGGCTCATCTGATGAGGTAGTTGATCTAGTAGTTATAAATTCTCCTAGAGAAGAAACCGTTTTAGTAGTTTCTGAAAAAGGATATGGTAAGCGTACTTTTGTTGACGACCCAGAAACAGGTGAAGCAGTATATAGAAGCACAAATCGCGGTGGTAAAGGAGTCAAAACTATTTCTGTTACTGAAAAGACCGGTAATTTAGTTGCCGTAAAAGCAGTAACCGATACTGATGAGTTGATGATTATCAAAAAATCTGGGGTAGCTATTAGAATGTCAATGGATGAGATAAGAACAATGGGTAGAAATACACAGGGTGTTCGATTGGTAAACCTTAAAGACGGAGATTCAATTGCAGCGGTGGCTAAAATTGCTATTGATGACGAAGAGCTTAAAGACGGAGAAGAGAATGAGAATACTTCGGATGATACGGACAAGACTCAAAATTCTGTTAATGATAACGATTAAAGAAATTAAATTTATTTAATTACAAAAAAACATATAAGAAGATGATAAATAAAAAGATTTTTTTTATAATATTTTTTATTTCTTTGGGTGTTTTCGCTCAAAAAAAAGAAGTAAAAAATGCTGAGAAAGCAAATAAAAAGGGAAATTTTGAAGAAGCTAAAGAAAATTTAGCTGAAGCTGAAACCATGTTTTCTGATTTGAAAAAAAATTGGAAAATAAGATTTTACAACGCAAAAGGAGAAGCCTATAGAGGCAAAGGTGATGGTTTAAAGACCGATATAGAGGATTTACTTGTTTCTGGCGAAGCTTACAATATGGCATTAGAATTGGATGAAGATAATGCAGACGCTATTGAGGGATTACAAATCACTCGTGGAGCATTAGTTGACCAAGCCATTAAAGATCAACAAGCTGCTAATCACATACCAGCATCAGAAAAAATGTTAGCTTCCTATGAATTAAATAAACTGGATACTATACATCTTTATTATGCTGCAAGTAACCTTGTTGCTGCTCAGGAATTTGATGAGGCTCTAGTTCATTATAAAACTCTCCAAGACCTTGGATTTACAGGAAAAGCTACCTCTTATTATGCGGTTAATAAAGAAACTGGAAAAAAAGAGAGGTTTGAATCTGAAAGCTTTAGAGACCTTTCAGTAAAATCTGGTGATTATGTTGACCCAACTGATGAGGAAACTGATAGTAGAAAAGGTGAAATAGCTAAAAATATTTCTTTGATCTACATTCAAAAAAAAGAGAATGAAAAGGCTATTGAAGCTATAAATAGAGCTAAAGAAAGTAATCCAGACGATGTTCAATTAATGCAAGCAGAGGCAGATTTATATTATCAGTTGGACGATATTGAAAAGTATCAACAAATTATGAAGGAAATTACTGAGCTCAATCCTGATGACCCTGTTTTGTTTGTAAATCTAGGGATTACCGCAGATCAAGCTGGCGATGTTGATGGAGCTATTGAATTCTACAAAAAAGCTTTAGAGTTAGATGAAGATATGCTTGAGCCACATTTAAATATTGCTGCTGCTATACTTAAAAAAGAAGAGCCTATTGTAAAACAAATGAACAGTTTGGGAATGTCTGCAGCTGATAATAAGAAGTTTGATGAGTTAAAAGAAAAACGAAGAAAATATTATTTAGAGGCTCAACCTCATCTTGAAAAAGTAATTGAGATGGATGAAAATAATGTTGAAGCCATCCGCACCATGATAAATATCCATTACCAATTGGGTAATGATGAACAGGCTGAGCAATTGAGAAAAAAACTAAGAGAAATCACAGAATAACCCGATACTATTTCATAATAAAAGGAGCTATAATAGCTCCTTTTTTTATTTCCTATTCGCAACTCTTTTTTTTGATATATTGTTTAAATTTATTTCTTAAATCAATGTCCAATGAATCAATTCTTAAAAAAACAATTTTTATTTAATGCTCATTCTAATCTTCAAAACTTATCTACTAGTTTAGAAATTTTGCAGAGTAATAAACAAATCAAAAAACAGTTAAGGAAAGTTAGGAGAGAGTTGGGAGAAATTCAAAACACACTTTATGCGCATGCTAAATACAGTGTTCTTGTTTGTTTTCAAGGGATGGATTCATCTGGAAAAGACTCTTTGATAAGAGAAGTTTTTAAAGATTTCAATATTCGTGGAGTTAAAGCTCACTCCTTTAAAAAACCTTCAGCTAAGGAGCTCCAACATGATTTTTTATGGCGACATTATAAAGCCCTACCAGAACGGGGTAAATTTGGAGTTTTCAATCGTTCTCATTATGAAAATGTGATTATTTCAAGAGTGCATCCAAAGATTGTTTTAAATGAAAATTTACCTCATATTTCCTCTGTTGATGATATTACATCAGAATTTTGGGACAATAGAATTCAACAAATAAATAACTTTGAATCTCATTTATCTTCTAATGGGATGATCATTATCAAGTTCTTTTTGAATATTTCAAAAGAAGAACAACGTCAGCGTTTATTAAGAAGATTAGAAAAACCAAGTAAAAATTGGAAATTTGCTCCAGAGGATATTGAGGAAAGACAATTGTGGAGTAGGTATATTGAGATTTACGAAGATGTAATGAGAAAAACCTCATTTGCTCATGCTCCATGGTTTTGTATCCCGTCAGATAACAAGCACATGTCTCGTTTAATCGTAGCTCAGATTATTTTACAAATAATGCAATCTTATCCAGATATAAAAACCCCACCCGTCACTGATGAAGTAAAGAAAAATTTGGATAATTATATAGACGGGCTTCAAAAGTGATTAAAACAAAAATAGGCTAAGTGCTAACACCCAAAGAATAGAAACAATGGGGCCTATAATTCCTAAACTTATTCCACCAACCCTAAAGCTTGACTGGTCTAACATTCCTGTGCTAAACGCAATAGCATTTGGAGGTGTAGAAACGGGAAGAAGTAAAGCACAGGAGGCACTTAAGGCAATAATTAAAGGTAAAGTGGCTACATCTCCTAAATTATTGATTTGAACTAAAGCAATACAAATCGGAATCATGATAGTTGTAGTAGCTGTGTTACTCATTATATTCGATAAAATTACAGTCAGTAATCCAAAAATGAGATATAACAGATAAATATTTAAATCTTCTGTGTTTATCATATTAATAAAAAAATCAGCAATTTGATTTTGTTGAACAGCAAGCCCAAGTGATAATCCACCAGCAACTAACATTAATGTATCCCAAGGTAAGCGCCTTACTCCCTCAGAGTCAACAATACCAAACATGGTTAAACCAACTATAGGTATCGCAGACACCATTGCAATAGGTATCCCTGTCCATTGTGAGGATAACCAAAAAAATAAAGTTACACTCAAGACAATAAGCATTATTCGTTTAGATAAAACATCGTTTTCTTGTTGTTCTTGTTTTTCAATGCTAAGTTGCTCATCACTTAAAAAGTTAAGTGAAAGTTTTTGGTCTTTTAAGTCATATTTTTTAAGTAAAATCTTCCAAAATAGTAAGATTAATACTAATGCTACAGGAATACCAATAATCATCCAAGTGATGAAACTAATTTTCACACCTGCAGTTTCCAAAGCGCCAACTGCAATTGCATTTGGTGCAGAGCCAATAATCGTACCCATTCCACCAACTGCAGCAGCGGTAGGAATTCCTATTAAAAGGGTTTTAGTTATTGCTGCTTGCTTGCCAAATTGATGCAAAATAGGAGTTATTGTTGCAATCATCATGGCTGTAGTTGCAGTATTACTCATCAACATGGATAAAATTCCAGTAGTCATCATTAACCCTAATAGAATATATTTAGCTTGTTGACCAAATTTTGGTGCTATTTTTTTCAATAGAGTTAAATCGAGATGTGTGATTTTCATTCCTTCTGCTAAAAAAAAGCCACCTAAGAATAACCATATTACAGAATCTGACCATGTTTGTACGTATTGTTTTACATTGTCAGCCTCCTCAGAACCTAGGCTAAAAACCAAAAACCCAATGATTAAAATTCCTACTGCAAAAGGTGGAATAGCTTCTGTAACCCATAAACCAATAGAAAAGAAAAGGATAAACAATACATAGTCTTGTGTAACTGAAAAAGATGGATCTCTCAAAAAATAAACACCTGCTAAGGAAACTAATAAAGAAGTTAAAAAAAGAGTAGTTTTACTCTGCCAATTGATTTTTCTATTTAATTTATATAATATCCTTAACGAGTAATGTCTTGAATCTGACATAAATTTATTGATTTAAGAGCTAATTTAAAATAATCTGAATTTAAAGAAGGGAATTTTATACAAAATCTTCAACAAATCTTTTAAAATCTTTTAGCTTTTCTGCTTTCATCACTTTCTCGATTTTCATTTGTCCTCCTTTTTTCTTCGATTGTTCAGCCCAAGCATAAAAAGCCTCTAGAGGAATACTCACAACTTTTATTTTTTTCAAAGCTTTTCCTCTTGCTACAGCATAATTTTTATTGGCGTCTTGAAGATATTTATCCAAATAGCTTTCAATAGAACTTATATTTTCAACCTTACCCGCTGCTATATACCAATGATGCTCAAAGTGATCTTCGACTTTTACAGCTCCGACTAAAAATTCTGGTACTTGTATAGAAAATTCTTGTTCTATAGCTTGAATAGCTTCATTCATTTTATTGACAGAAAGCTGAGAACCTGCAACGTTTAAAAAGAATTTTGTTCGACCAGTAATAATGATTTCAGCTTTTTCTTTATTAGTAAATTGTATAGTGTCTCCTATCATATACCTCCATAAACCGGCACTCGTTGAAAGCACCAGCACATAATCCTTATTTTCTTCTACTTCAGATAGATTTAAAGAAGGAGCGTTGTCAATTAAGGAGCCATCTTCTTTAATATAATTTGCTTCAAAAGGAATGAATTCAAAATAAATACCCGTGTCTAAAGATAATTTCATTGCTTTTGTGTTAGGGCTTTGTTGAAATGCTATAAATCCTTCAGAAGCTAAATAGGTATCAATTACTTCAATAGGTTTTCCTAATAGTTGATTAAAACTTTTTTCATAAGGCTCAAAGGCTACTCCACCCGAGGTATAAACTTTAAAATTAGGCCAGATTTCATGAATATTTTTAACATTATGATATTCTATTACTTTTTTAATCATTAGTTCAATCCAAGTAGGAATCCCTGAGATAGCTCCAATATCCCATTGCTTTGCTTTTTCTGCAATTTTTTGTATTCGCTGATCCCAATCCTCAATTTGTGCTATTTCTTCACCAGGTTTATAATAACCAGAAAACCAAAAAGGAATATTACTAGCAGATATCCCGCTAATTTCTCCTTCATAAAATTTTTCTTTACTTTGGTGTAGTTTTGTTGAGCTTCCAAGCATTAATATTTCTTTTTCAAAAAAATCTGCTGGTAGATCAAAATTTGCCAAGGCTGCTATTTGTTGTATAGCGGTTTTGCCTAAATCCTCAAGCATTTTCTTTGTCACCGGTATTTGTTTGCTTTCTTTTCCTGTAGTACCAGAGGTCAATGCAAAATAATCGGGTATACCTGGCCAAGTTATATCTTCTTGATGTTGATGAATCTTGTACCACCATTCACTGTTGATTTTCTGGTAATCAAAGTAGGGTAGATTATTTCTAAAGTGTATAGCTGGACGCCCACTTGCAAGCATTTTTTCGAATTTATAATGCCTCCCAAACGCTGTATGTTTAGCCAAATTTAATAGTTCTAAAAGTGTTTTTTCTTGTAATTCAAAATTTGATTCATTTGTTTTAATCTGGCTTTTTAAATCAATAATACCTTTGATAATAGATCCGATGACGGCCATAAATTTAAGTTTTAAGCAATATAATATTTATTCCATTAGAACTTCTTAATCAAATTTTAATTCATCCAAATACTTTGAATTTTTAACCTAACTCAAAACTCATTCCTATTTATTTATTTATTCAGTTTTATTTTATACATTGCTGAAAAGTAATTATGGAAAGTAGTATTCTTACCGAAGTGTTTTTGCCTTTAGCTCTTGGAGTCATAATGCTTGGCATGGGGTTATCGCTTAGAAGGGAAGATTTCCTAAGAATTTTTAAAACGCCTAAAGCCATTTTTGTTGGGCTATTTGCTCAGTTAGTGATTCTACCTTTTATTGGATTTACATTGATGTATTTTTGGGATTTACAGCCTGCCTTTGCCGTAGGAATAATTTTACTTTCTGCATGTCCTGGAGGTCCGACTTCAAATCTCTTTGCTTACCTAGGAAGATGTGATACGGCTTTATCTATATCCTTAACGGCTGTATGCAGCATCATCACCATTTTCACTATTCCCTTTCTGGTGAATTATGCCATGGAATTACATATGGGTGAAGGGCAATATGTGGCTCTACCCGTGCTGCAAACCATACTTCAAATTATGGTTATTACTATCATTCCTGTAAGTATAGGGATGTACTTAAAATCCAAAAAACCTCGATTTGCTCAAAAAGCAGAGCGCCCTGTAAAAATTGCATCTACTATTTTTATAGTCGCTATTATTCTTGGGGCTGTCTTTAAAAATAAACAAATCATTGTTGATGCCTTTCTTGAAACTGGCTTACCAGCTTTGAGTTTAAATCTACTGACTTTACTATTAGGTTTTATAGTGGCCAGCTTGTTTCAACTGAATTTTAAACAGGCTTCTACCATTGCTATTGAATCTGGTATTCAAAATGGGACTTTAGCAATTGCCATTGCAGCGAGTTCAACTTTGCTAAACGACCCAACTATTGCAATACCACCAGCTGTTTATTCAATTTTAATGTTTTTTACTGGAGGATTAGCTGTAGCTATTGCTGGTAAAGTGAATAAAAAAGAAGAGCCTATGGCTTAGTGTTTTTTTAAATTTTCACTTTCATTGTTATTCTTAAACTTTCAAATTTATCAACTACCAAATTCTCTTTTTTATTTCAAGCAGAGAACGCAGCGCTTAAAACGTAAAACTCTCTTTTTTATTTCACGCAGAGAGCACAGAGTTTAAAACGCAAAGAACGCTGAGAAACTCATTT
>PXFS01000107.1 GCA_003564185.1 Flavobacteriaceae bacterium | reverse complement strand
TTTATGCAAACACTTAAACAATTGTATTTGTTGTTTTTATGTTTCCCGATGATTGTTTTAGGACAAAACACAATTACGGGTACAGTAACGGATGATAACAGCATCCCTGTACCTGGCGTTGAGATTACAGTTCAAAACACTTCACGTGGTACAACAACAGATTTTGACGGTAATTACTCAATCGATGTAAATAATGGAGATTTACTATTATTTAATTATTTGGGTTATAAAACAGTTCAGGTAAGAATAGATGGGCAGACTTCTGTAGATGTACGCCTTGAACCTGATGAAAATGTCTTAGAAGAGGTTGTTCTTGTAGGTTATGGTACTTCTAGAAAAAAGGATATTACTGGTTCTGTTTCTACTATTGGAAGAGAAGAAATGACGAAAGGTAACATTATTAGTGCTAACGATTTACTACAAGGTAGAGCGGCTGGTGTAAACATCAACAATTTTGGTGGTGCTCCAGGTGCGCCTGCTCAAATTAGAATTAGAGGGGGTGGTTCATTAGGTGCAAATAATGATCCATTAATTGTATTAGATGGACTTCCGCTTGAGTTTGATACGCCAGGAGGTGCTCGATCTTTACTGTCATCTATTAATCCAAGCGATATAGAATCTTTCACTGTTCTAAAAGATGCTTCTGCTACTGCTATATATGGTAATCGTGCCTCAGCTGGTGTGATTATAATTGAAACAAAAAAAGGAAGTAAGCAGTTTCAGGTCAACTATGATTTTATTGGAGGTATTTATACTCCGTTTAATCAAATTGATGTATTTGGCGCCGATGAGTTTAGAGGTTTAATTGGTGATAGAAGACCACAGGATGTTGGTTTACTAGGTGATGCCAATACCAATTGGCAAGATGAAATATACAGAAATGCCGTTTCCTTTGATCATAATGTATCTTTGAGGGGTACTTTATTAAATAGAATTCCTACGCGACTTTCTGTTGGGTATTTAGATCAGGAGGGGATTCGGTTGACTTCAAATTTTGAGCGATCTAATGCTTCTTTAGCAATGAACCCTACCTTCTTTAAAGATCATTTAAGGGTTAACTTAAATGCTAATATGGCATTGGAAAGAAACCGATTTGCAGACGGTGTGGAAGGGGCTGCTATACGCTTTGATCCTACGCAGCCCGTTAGGGATCCTAATTCGCCTTTTGGAGGATTTTTTGAACACTTTGTGGATCAAAATGGAACCCCTACCCCTGAGTTAACTGTAAGAAATCCAGTAGCTGCACTGCTTCAAAGAAATAACAGAACCGAGGTCAACCGCTATTTTGGTAATTTAAATCTAGATTATAGGCTGCATTTCTTACCAGAAATGAGAGCTGTTGTAAATTTAGGCCTAGATATTAGCGAAAGCTCTGGTCGTAATGTCTTAGACCCAATGAGCGCAAGTGGTTTTAATTCTGAAAATCAACGAGTGGGTTCTGAGTCCATATTTGATGCTACACGAAGAAACTATCTAGCTGACGGATATCTAAATTATAAAAAAGACTTAAGTAACAAGTTGAATGGTGATTTTACTTTGGGATATTCTTACCAACGTTTTGAAGATGATGGTTTTAGCATTCCTAACTTAAGAGATCCACTTTTTGATGAGCGTTTTGATTTTGCTAATTTAGACTTGGTATTGGTGGCCTTTTTTGGAAGAGCAGTTTTTAATTACGATGATAAATACGTATTAACTTCAACCTATCGTAGAGACGGTTCTTCTCGATTTAGTCCTGAGAACAGATGGGGAAACTTCTTTTCTGGTGCCTTTGCATGGAATATTATGGAAGAGGATTTTATGGCAGAGCAAACTACATTTGACAACCTAAAATTAAGAATTGGTGTAGGACAAACTGGACAACAAGAAATAGGTCCTAGAGGAATTTACTTAGCCAATTATAATGTAGCAAGACAAGTTGATAGATCTGCTTATATGTTTGGTAACACTCCTATTCTTCCTGGTCTTCCAACCGCTAGGAATGAAAGAGCTCAGTGGGAAACTTCTATAATGTATAACGCAGGTATAGATTACGCATTTTTTAACAATCGCTTGTACGGTAGTATAGATGCTTACTTTAGAAAGACCGATAATTTATTTATCAACGCTGGAGTACCCGATGGATCCAACTTTGCTAATTTCTTTGATCAAAACAATGGTACATTAGAAACAAAAGGGCTTGAACTTGAGATAGGTGCCGTTATTTTAGATAATAAAGGTGATAGCAATAAATTCAATTGGAATGTAAATTACAATATTACTTTTATGGACCAAGAAATCACCGCTTTAGCCAATGATGACGCTATTCGAGTTGGGGGTATTGAAGGAGGTACAGGAAATACCATACAAATTCATCAAGTTGGAGGTGCTCCATCTGCTTTTCACGTATTCAATCAGATTTATGATGCAAATGGAATGCCTATTGAAGGAGCTTATGCAGATTTAAATGGTGATGGTGTTATTACTGATGATGATAGATACGCCTACAGAAATCCGATGCCTGATGTTATTATGGGATTTCAGTCAACCATGGAATATAAAAACTTTGACTTTTCTTTTAACTTAAGAGCAAGCATTGGTAATTACAATTACAATAATGTAAATTCAGGAAGAGCTCAGTTCGATTTTCTTCAAGATCAATCACAATTAGGAAACATTCCGAGGTCAGTTTTAAATACTAACTTCAATGTACAAGAAAATGTAATTTTGTCCGACATATATGTTGAAGACGCTTCATTTTTAAGAATGGATAACATTCAACTGGGATATACATTCAAAGACGTCTTTGCACAAGGCAATAACTTTAGGGTATGGACAGGGGTACAAAATGCTTTTGTCATCACCAATTACAGTGGTTTAGACCCAGAAATTGTGGGAGGAATTGATAATACTATTTTCCCAAGACCAAGAACTTTCTTAGTAGGGGCAAATATCAATTTCTAAATATGAATAAGATAAAAATTAATATCATGAAAATAATAAATTATAAGCTATTAAGTATAGTCTTCTTAAGCTTAGTTTTAGTAATGGTGACCAGTTGTGTTGATGATATGGACATCACTCCAAATGATCCTAATTCATTTTTGGATGATGATTTTTACACACAGCCTGGAGCCTATGAACAAGCTATTGCTGGGGTATATGGAAATTTGCAGCTTACCGGTTTACAAGGACCTGGTTCAAGTAATATTATCGGTTTAGACGCAGGTACAAGTCAGTATGGACGTGGATTAATGAATTTACAAACATTTAGCACAGACGAAGCACTTTGGTCTTACGAAAATGACCCTGGTATTCGTGAGATTCAACGAAATACATGGAGTTCATTAAACCCTATTATTTTAGGAACCTATAGCCGTATAATGGTGAGTGTTGCCTTTGCTAACGAATTTTTACGTCAATCAACAGATGATTTACTAAATGAGCGAGGAATTCCTGAAGGTGAGCGTGCTGAGATTGCACAATTTAGAGCTGAAGCAAGATTTTTACGTGCCCTTGCATACTATCACATCATGGATTTATTTGGTTCAGCTCCATTTTATAATGAAACTATTCCAGTGGGTAGTTTGAGTAATCAGGTATTAGATAGGCAAGGCTTATTCGAATATGTTGAATCTGAATTATTAGCTATAAAAGACGACATGGCTGCACCAAGAAATGTTGATTTTGGAAGAGCAGACCGTGGTACAGCTATGATGGTACTAGCTAAAATTTACCTCAACGCAGAAATCTATACAGGTAATCCACGCTACTCAGAAGCTATGGAATATATTGAAATGCTTTTGGGCTCAGGTTATTCTCTTGCATCTGATTACCATAACAACTTTAGAGGTGACAACAGTAGTAATGAAGCAACGAATGAAATAATCTTTGGTATTCCAAGTAATTTTGAAAATTCAAGATCTTTTGGCCCTACAACCGTGATGACCAATGGTGGTGTTGGAAGTGTTGAAGGAAACAATGACGCCTTTGGATTATTTAACCCAGGTTGGGGTGGTGCTATACGATTAACGCCTCAATTTGTTGAAAAATTTGACGGTTCCGCATTTGAAAACGATGCTAGAAATACCATTATTGGTGAGAACAGACCATTGCAAATCACCAATATTAGTAATCAAAGTGAGGGCTTTGTTTTAGTGAAATACACCAATATTAATAGTGATGGTAGTAATCCGCAAGTAGATACTTTTAGTAATGTTGCCTTTCCTATGTTTAGGTTGGCTGATGTACATTTAATGTATGCTGAAGCCCATCTTAGAGGTGGTGGAGGAAGCCTAGGCGAAGCCGTAAGTTTAATTAACGAATTGCGTTTGAGAGCAGGTGGCGAAACAATTAGTGAGGGTGATTTAAATCTTGATTTTATTCTTGATGAGAGAGCTAGAGAATTATACTGGGAATCTCACCGAAGACAAGACTTGGTAAGATTTGGTAAGTTTTCTGGCAGTCAATACATCTGGCAGTTTAAAGGTGGATCAACAAGCGGAATTCCAACCAGCAGTTTCAGAAACTTGTACCCTATTCCAGCTCAGAGTTTATCTACTGACCCTAATCTAACTCAAAACCCAGGATATTAATAAAATAAAAAATACAATGAAAAATAAAATTTCAATTTTACTAGTGGCATTTATCCTTAGTTTAGGATTTACTGCCTGTACAGACGATGATAACTTCCGTTTTCAGACCAACGAAGAAGTTGATCAAGTGACCTTTTTAAATGAGTTCTTGACTGAATATGTATTAAGTACAGAGACAGCAAGCAATAACGGTGAACGTTTTATTTGGGCTGCTCCAGATTTTGGTGCACCAACCGCCGTAAATTATGTTTTAGAAACCTCGCAGCAAGGAGGCTTTGATGAAGATGATGTTGAAGTAGTTGCTACTTCAGTAGAAACAAATGTAGCCGTGAGTATTGGCACCCTACTTTCATTGGCTAATGACAAAGGATTAAGTGGTGATCAAGCAGAAGATGAGGAAGGAAATCCTATTTTTGATGAGAATGGCGAAGCTGTTTTTAATAATCAAGGTGAATTGTTTTTTAGAGTTCGAGCTGATATAGGTGACAATGCTGAAAATTCACCAGAAGCAATATCAGAAATTGCAATTCTAAACGTGCGTATATTGTTAGCTGGAGAAAGTGATGATACTCCAGGACCTACAGGCGATTGTGAATTTGATCAACTCTGGTTAGTAGGTGCTGGTGTTCCTGATGCTGGTTGGGCATGGGACACCCCTGTTCAACTTCCTTGTACTGGTGATAATGTATATTCTGGTAATGTTTTGTTTGGTACAGAAGGAGGAAATAACTTTAGATTTTTTACAGAAGAAGGAAATTGGGATTCAGGAATTAATTACCCATCCTTTGTAGAAGAAGGGTTTACAATTGATTCTACTTTTGAAGATGCCATGGATGGAGATAATAATTTCGCATTTGTTGGAGAACCAGGGATTTACTTCCTAACAGTAGATTATGAGAATATGGTTATAACTGTTGGACCAGAGCAAGTTGAAGGGAATTGCGATTTAGACCAACTTTGGTTAGTTGGTGCTGGTGTTCCCGACGCTGGCTGGGGATGGGATTCTCCAGTTCAATTGCCTTGTACAGGCGATAATGTTTATTCTGGAAACGTAAACTTTAGTCCAGATAATGATGGTAACTTCCGTTTCTTTGAAGATGCCGACTTAGAATGGGGATCACCTAGTATGAATTTCCCAGCCTTTGCAGAAGATGGCTTTGACATTGATCCGCTCTTCCAAGATGCAGAAGACGATGACAACAACTTCCAATTTATTGGAGAAGCTGGAACTTATTTCCTAACAGTTGATATGGAAAATAAGGTAATTACTTTAGATTAATAACTTTACATAATGGCTGTTTGTAAGCAAACAGCCATTATTGTTTAAAAAAATGACTATGAAGAAATTAAGTATATGGGTGTGTTTGTTGCTATTTACAGCTTTTAACTATGCTCAATTGAGTGTAACACCGGCTACGTTTGACGTAGATGATGAAATTACCATTAGTATTGACCTAGCTCAATCACAATGTAATTCAATTCCTAGTAATGCCACTTCAGTATATATGCACTCTGGAATTGGTACCAATGCCAATCCTTGGGGAATTAGTGTAGTAGGAAACTGGGGAGAAGATGACGGAATTGGTGAAATGACCAATGAAGGAAATGGAGTATTTAGTATTAGCATTACTCCAAGTGAATACTTTGGACTAACACCTGCAGAAGCTTCTGATGCTTCACGCATGGGAATGGTGTTTAGAACTGCAGACGGTTCTGGTGAAATGAAAGAACCACCTGGATGTGATGACTTTTTTGTGAATGTAGGTTCATTTCAAATGACCTTGACTAACCCTACACAAAATAGTGTAATTGTTTCTGAAGGTGATAATTTTACGGTTACTGCAACAGCAAGTCTTAATGCTGATTTTGAATTATTTGCTAATGGAAATTCAATTCACACCTCTACAAATACAACAAGTTATTCGCATTCTTTTACAGTGAATGAAGATTTATCAGTTGAATTAGTAGCTACTCAAACAGGTGGTACTGATACCCAATCTGAATCTTTTAATCTTGTTTTGGATCCCGAGCCTCAAGTTTTAGCGCTTCCAGAAGGAATGGAGGACGGAATTAATTATGACGTAAACAATGCTGACGAAATTACGCTCGTTCTATATGCCCCAGATAAGGAGTTTATCCACGTAGCTAGTAATTTGGCAGACAGTGATTATAACATCAACAATACGTTTTTGATGAATTTTGACCCAGCTACAGATAGACATTGGATTACCAT
>PXFS01000143.1 GCA_003564185.1 Flavobacteriaceae bacterium | reverse complement strand
TGGAAAACGTGCATCAATTTTATTAATATCTGAACTTATATGAATCGTTTCTAATTGATACAACAAAGGTGAACCTTTAAACCAAGGCATATTTTCAGAACGATTGACAACAAAATCCCCATTTAATGCACTAATAGGAATATAACGGACATCCTTTATGTACAACTTCGATGAAAAATCTTCAAATTGTTTAACAATCTTGTTATATACCTCTTCGCTATAATCCACCAAATCCATTTTATTGATGCACACTAAAATATGAGGAATTTGAAGCAATGAGGCAATATATGCATGTCTCTTGGTTTGCTCAATAACCCCATGCCTTGCATCAATTAAAATAACAGCGGCGTTTGCAGTTGAAGCTCCCGTAACCATATTTCTGGTATATTCAATATGGCCTGGCGTATCAGCAATAATAAACTTTCGCTTAGGCGTGGTGAAATAGCGGTAAGCCACATCAATAGTAATTCCCTGCTCACGCTCGTCTTTCAGTCCATCAGTAAACAAGGCTAAATCAACTCCATCTATTCCTTTTTGCTGACTGGTCTTTTCAACCGCCGATAATTGATCTTCAAATATGGATTTAGAATCGTAAAGCAATCTTCCAATTAAAGTACTTTTTCCGTCATCCACACTTCCTGCGGTTGTAAATCTTAGTAACTGATTATTATTTATTTGCATTTTTTCTTTTCTTAATTAAATTCAACTTACTTCAATTGTTGTTTAAAAATAGCCTTCTTTTTTTCGGTCTTCCATAGCTGTTTCAGAACGTTTATCGTCTGATCGATTTCCACGCTCGGTTTGGCGCATAGTTGAGACCTCTTCAACAATTTTTTCTAAAGTATCGGCTTCCGATTCTATTCCTCCGGTAATGGTAATATCGCCTAAGGTTCTAAATCGAATACGTTTAGTTATTACCTTTTCTGAAGGCTCTAACTTTAAGAATTCAGAATTTGGTATCCAGGCATCATTTCGCCAAACTACTTCTCGATCATGAGCAAGGTAAAGCGATGGTATATCAATTTCTTCCCTTTTTAAATAATTCCACACATCCATTTCTGTCCAATTACTAATTGGAAAGGCTCTAAAATGTTCGCCTTCAAAATGTTTTCCATTAAGCAAGTTCCATAATTCAGGGCGTTGGTTTTTAGGATCCCATTGGCCAAAATCATCTCTATGAGAAAAAAAGCGTTCCTTAGCTCTTGCTTTTTCTTCATCTCTTCTTCCACCGCCAATGGCACAATCAATTTTATGCTCTTCAATAGCGTCTAATAAAGTGGTAATTTGCAAGGCATTTCGAGTAGCATTTTTTCCTTTTTCTTCAGCTACACGCCCCTCATCAATAGATTTTTGAACAGAACCCACCAACAACTTAACACCTAATTTTTCTACTAATTCATCTCTAAACTGAAGTGCTTCTGGGAAATTATGACCCGTATCTACATGCAATAAAGCAAAAGGAATTTTGGAAGGATAAAATGCTTTTTTAGCGAGATGAGTAACTAGAATTGAATCTTTTCCTCCCGAGAATAAGATTACCGGATTTTGAAACTGTGCCCATACCTCACGAAGAATGTATATGGCTTCCGCTTCTAATTCGTCTAAATAATTTAAATAATATTGACTCATAATTTGTTTATTTTTTCTTCAATAAATACTATAATTTTCTCAGCCGAATCTTCAATTGACTCATTGGCTGTTTGGATATGTAAAGCGGGTTTCTCTGGTGCTTCATAGGGAGCAGAAATACCTGTAAAATTAGTAATTTCACCAGCTCTAGCTTTTTTATAAAGTCCTTTTACATCACGTGCTTCGCAAACTTCTAATGGCGTATCTACAAAAACTTCAAAGAAATCTTTTTCACCTACTATTGAAGCAATCATTTCGCGATCTTTTCGCATAGGCGAAATAAATGCAGAAAAACAAATTTGACCAGCATCTACAAACAACTTTGCTACTTCGGCTATTCTTCTTAGGTTCTCTTTTCGGTCTTCGGCTGAAAAACCAAGTCCTCTGTTCACTCCTTGCCGAATGTTATCACCGTCTAAGGTATAAGTCTGAATTCCTTTTTCAAAAAGTAATTTTTCAACCGCATTAGCAAGAGTTGACTTCCCTGAACCAGAAAGTCCAGTAAACCAAAGCACAAAAGAAGGGTGAGCGTTTTGCTTGTTACGTTGCTCACGGGTGATATCGTAGGTCTGTGAAATAATATTTTTATTCATTAGAAATCAGATTTTGATTACTGACCATAAAATAGTTATTTAGTAAGTTTTCTCTATTGTAAAGCATCTCTTGTCCTGTATTTTGGTCGATAACCTGCAAACCTACAGCTTTGCAAATAGCTTGTCCTGCAGCGGTGTCCCATTCCATGGTGGGCGCAAAACGCGGATAAATATCGGCCTGTCCAGAAGCTACTAAGCAAAATTTAAGTGAGCTTCCTTTTGAAACGATTTCAACTTTTTTATCGGTTTTTTCTTCTACAGAAGCTATGAAGTTTGTTGTGTCTTCATTCATATGAGAGCGACTTCCAACAATTCTTACTTTAGCCTGACTGTCTTGAAGTTTTAATGAAGTAGATTGATTTAAAATTTCTTCAACTGAAGCATCAATATTTTGAAGTACAATTTCTTTTGCTAAATTTTGATACACATCAGCAAAATACAGGTGTTTAGTGGCAGGCACATAAATTACCCCTAATTGTACTTGTTGATTTTCAATCAAAGCAATATTCACTGTAAATTCGCCATTTTTCTTAATAAATTCTTTAGTACCATCAAGCGGATCTACAATCCAACATTGTTTCCAAGTTTTTCTTTCGCTATAATCTAATTGCTTATTTTCTTCACTGATTATCGGAATTGGAGTTGTTTGAAGATAGTTCATAATTACCTCATTCGACTTTTGATCGGCTATGGTTAAAGGTGAATCATCCGACTTATATTCAACATTAAAATCCTGTTGATAAATGTCCATAATAGCCTCTCCTGCTTCAATAGAAGCTTGAATAGCTAATTTTAAATTTTCGTTCATGGTATTGATTTTCAAAGTGCAAATATAAACAAATATTTAATCTCTATCGGTTTTGTAGAGAAACTATTTAACTTACTCTAATTGTGTTAGAATCTTTAAGTTAGTTGAAGTTTTTTTATTCTGATTTATGTCTCATTTTAAAATTGATTAATCAGTTATAAATGTTAAATAATAAGTCTAAAAATTGTACTTTTGCGCAAAACATACGCAATGAAATTTTTTATAGACACAGCTAACTTAGAACAGATTAAAGAAGCCCAAGCTTTAGGCATACTTGATGGAGTAACCACTAACCCTTCATTAATGGCTAAAGAAGGAATTAAAGGAGAGGACAACGTAAAAAAACATTACCAAACTATTTGTGAAATAGTAGATGGTGATGTTAGTGCTGAAGTTATAGCAACCGATTTTGACGGAATGGTGAAAGAAGGAGAAGCTTTAGCTGATCTTCACGAACAAATTGTAGTAAAAATACCTATGATTAAAGACGGCGTTAAAGCGCTAAAGTACTTTTCAGAAAAAGGAATTAAAACCAATTGCACTTTGGTT
Organism: Flavobacteriaceae bacterium; assembly: GCA_003564185.1. GTDB lineage: Bacteria > Bacteroidota > Bacteroidia > Flavobacteriales > Flavobacteriaceae > Psychroflexus. The sequence continues at coordinate 3,256 of PXFS01000143.1, read as the reverse complement.
TTTTCTGCCGGTCAAGCATTATTGGCTGCTAAAGCAGGAGCTACTTACGTTTCTCCGTTTATTGGTCGTTTAGATGATATTTCTACGGATGGGTTAAATTTAATTTCAGAAATTAGACATATTTATGATAATTATGGTTTTGAAACTGAAATTTTAGCAGCTTCAGTAAGACATACTATGCACGTAATTGATTGTGCAAAAATTGGTGCGGATGTAATGACAGGACCTCTTTCTTCTATTGAAGGATTGTTAAAACACCCGCTTACAGATATTGGTTTAGAAAAATTCTTAGCCGATCACAAAAAGAATCAATAAGCAATAAGTACTTTACAAAATACAATTATAATCCTCTCATTCTTCAGAAAAACATTGAAACAAGAGGATTCTTTTTTAGAAGCTTTTTAAATAGGAAATTTTGGCAAAAAATAATTCAATTTTTTGTTGAATCTTAAATGTAAGTAGTTGTATTTTTGCATTTGCTTTTTTTGAAAATGATTGTAACCTTTTTTCAAATTAAGCGTATAAATAAGAAGATAACTTAATAAAGCTTTAAATGAGACAGCTTAAAATTACAAAGCAAGTTACCAACCGTGAAACTGCATCACTTGACAAGTACTTGCAAGAGATTGGTAAAGTGGATTTAATTACTGCCGAAGAAGAGGTAGAATTAGCACAACGAATTAGAGAGGGTGATGATCGCGCTCTAGAAAAGTTGACAAATGCTAATTTGAGATTCGTAGTTTCGGTGGCTAAACAATACCAAAATCAAGGACTTACTTTACCAGACCTTATTAACGAAGGGAACTTAGGCTTAATTAAGGCTGCTAAACGTTTTGATGAAACCCGTGGTTTTAAGTTTATTTCCTACGCAGTGTGGTGGATTAGACAATCAATTTTACAAGCATTAGCTGAGCAATCTAGAGTGGTAAGATTACCATTGAATAAAATTGGTTCAATCAATAAAATCAACAAAACCTTTGCTATTTTGGAGCAAACTAATGAGCGCCCCCCTAGCGCTGAAGAGATTGCTAAAGAGCTGGACATGACTGTTTCTGATGTAAAAGAATCATTGAAAAATTCTGGTCGTCATATGTCTATGGACGCCCCTTTAAAGGAAGGTGAAGATTCTAGTTTATATGATGTATTGAACTTTGATGAATCGCCAAATCCTGACAAGAGTTTATTGCACGAATCTTTACAGACGGAAATAGAGCGCGCATTAGAAACGCTTACCCCAAGAGATGCTGATGTTATTCGTTTATATTTTGGTCTTAATGGAAATCAGCCAATGACTTTAGAAGAAATAGGTGAAACATTTGGATTAACAAGAGAACGCGTTCGTCAGATTAAAGAAAAAGGAGTTAGAAAATTAAAACACAACTCAAGAAGTAAGATTTTAAAGACTTACTTGGGTTAATTTTATAAACAAAAATCTATCTTTTCAAATAGCTGAATAAATTGAATTTATTCAGCTATTTTTTTATGTCTGTTTCTAAGCACCTTTTCAATATCTTTCAGCTTAAACCCTTTAGCTTGAAGTAAAATCATGTAATGAAAAAGTAAGTCGGCAGATTCATTTAAAAATAAATCGTCATTTTGATCTTTGGCTTCAATAACCACCTCAACAGCTTCTTCTCCCACTTTTTGAGCCACTTTATTCATTCCTTCATTCAGCAAAGAAGAAACGTAACTATTATTATTTTTTGATTCAATGCGTTGCTGAATCACGCTTTCCAACTGACTTAAAAAACCAAAATTTGATAAATTATCACCTCCCCAACAGGTAGCTGTTCCTTTATGACAAGTAGGTCCTTGAGGTGTTACTTGAATTAAAAAAGTATCTTGGTCGCAGTCTAGTTCAATAGAATTTAAATGAAGGAAGTTACCACTTTCTTCGCCCTTTGTCCAAAGTCTCTTTTTGCTTCTACTGTAAAATGTAACCTTTGAAGTGGAAATTGTCTTTTCTAAAGCTTCGGCGTTCATGTAGCCTAACATCAAAACATTTTTGGTTGTAGCATCTTGAATAATTGCTGGAAGCAACCCATCATTAGTTTTGTTGAAATCTGCTTCTTGTTGTAAATCTAACATCGTACGGGTATATTTTGTTCTTTCAAATAAGCTTTCAAATCGGGAATTTCAATTTCTTTAAAATGAAAAACACTGGCGGCCAAAGCTGCATCGGATTTTCCTAAAGTAAAGGTATCGGCAAAATGTCTCAAATTACCAGCTCCTCCTGAAGCAATTACAGGTATATTAACTAATTCTGAAAGCTGTGCAAGAGCTCGATTAGCAAATCCGTTTTTTGTACCGTCGTTATTCATGGATGTAAATAAAATTTCGCCAGCTCCAAGTTCTTCAACTTGTTTAGCCCAATCAAATAAATCTATTTCAGTGGGCACCTTCCCTCCTACCAAATGTACTTTCCATTGGCCATTTACTTCTTTGGCATCTATGGCAACAACTACACACTGGTTGCCAAATCGTTGAGCAATTTGGGTAATAAGTTGTGGATTTTTAACCGCAGCTGAATTAATCGACACTTTATCTGCTCCAGAATTTAATAGTAAAGCTACATCTTCAATACTGGAAATACCTCCACCTACTGTAAAAGGGATATTGATACGTTCTGCAATTTTTAAAACTAATTGAGCTAGTGTTTTTCTGCGTTCTTCGGTGGCCGATATATCTAAAAAAACGAGTTCATCAGCACCGTTTTTAGCGTAGATCTCTGCTAAATCAACTGGATCTCCCGCATCTCTTAATCCAACAAAATTTATACCTTTTACAGTTCTTCCGTTTTTGATATCTAAGCAAGGAATGATTCGTTTTGTATGCATTAAAATTCACTTTTATAAAACAAAACTAATATTTACTTTGTAATATACTCCTATTATAAAGTTATAATATTGAATGTAAAATAAACAAAAAAACTTCTACTGCAAAACACAGTAGAAGTTTAAAGTCATTGTAGTAGTTTGTTATCTTTTAATTTTTACCCTTCAAATTTTTAAATCCAAGATAACCTCCAATAGCCATAGCTAGGTAAATTAATCCGTTAATAGGAACTGCTTCATCTATTCCTGTATCGTTATCAAAATCAATAGGTCCAAGCTGCGCATTTGCTTCAAGACTTACTGCTAAGAGTACTATTGTGATTAAAGCAATTAATTTTATATTTGATTTTTTCATTGTCCTAATTTTATTTAACCATTAATTTGATGGTTTGCTTTCCAACATTTTTATTCTCTAATTGTAC
>PXFS01000068.1 GCA_003564185.1 Flavobacteriaceae bacterium | reverse complement strand
TTGAAGAAAAAAGGCTATTTACGCGAAGAGATAAAAACACCAGGTGGAAGTGGATTAAAAATTACCGATAAAACTGAACAAGCCATTAGAAAAAGAGCTTTAGAACAAATATTTGGTAAGCTTAAAAAGAGCAAAGAAGGTAATCATAAAACCAAAAACAAAGGGACAAGTGAGGATCCTACTGGAAATCTAAGACCTTACCAATTTGGTGATTCAATGAGTAGAATTTCGCTAACCGAAAGTCTCAAAAACTCACAAGTCAATAATGGAATTGACGATTTTGAATTGAGAGAAAAAGACCTTGTTGTTCAAGAGTCAACAGCCAAAGCACAAATGAGTACAGTACTTATGATAGACATTAGTCATAGTATGATTTTGTATGGTGAAGATAGAATTACTCCTGCTAAAAAAGTTGCCATGGCTTTGGTAGAATTAATCAAAACGCGCTATCCAAAAGATAGTATTGATGTGGTGGTTTTTGGAAATGATGCTTGGCCAATTAAAATCAAAGATTTACCTTATTTACAAGTAGGACCTTATCATACCAATACCGTTGCGGGTTTGCAGTTGGCATTAAATATACTTCGAAGAAAACGGAATGCCAATAAACAAATATTTATGATCACGGATGGAAAACCAAGTTGCCTTCACATGCCCGATGGTACTTACTATAAAAATAGCGTTGGTTTAGATGATTTTATTACTGAAAAATGCTATAATATGGCTGCACAGGCTAGAAAGCTCAACATACCAATTACAACTTTTATGATTGCAACAGACCCGTATTTAAGACAATTTGTTCAGAATTTTACAGCATCCAATAAAGGAAAAGCCTTCTATTCTGGGTTAGACCAACTCGGTGAAATGATTTTTGAAGATTACGAAAACAACAGACGAAGAAGAACTAAATAGAAAAAAATGACACAACAACCTGCTATAACAACATTAGGAGAATTAAAAGCGAATAACTACAGCTATCAAAGTGTAAAAGATGAATTGAGAAAAAATTTGATTCATAATATTAAAGCCAATAAAAATAGCTTTGAAGGAATCATTGGCTTTGAAAATACCGTAATCCCACAAATTGAACGAGCAATTTTATCACAACATAACATTAATTTACTGGGGTTAAGAGGTCAGGCTAAAACAAGAATAGCAAGGGCTATGGTTGATTTGCTAGATGAATGGATTCCTGTAGTGAAAGGCTCTTCTATTAATGATGATCCTTTTCAGCCTGTTTCAAATTTCGCTATCAAGCTAATTGAAGAACACGGCGATGATACACCCATAGAATGGCTACATAAATCGAAGCGCTTTGCTGAAAAATTGGCTACTCCAGATGTAAGTGTAGCTGATTTGATTGGTGATATAGACCCGATTAAAGCAGCGAATTTGAAGTTGAGTTATTCAGATGAACGTGTGATTCACTATGGAATGATTCCAAGAGCAAATCGCTGTATTTTTGTGATTAATGAATTACCCGATCTCCAGGCTAGAATTCAAGTGGCGTTATTCAATATTTTACAAGAAGGAGATATTCAAATTAGAGGTTTTAATTTACGTTTAGCTTTAGACTTACAATTTGTATTCACCGCAAATCCAGAAGATTACACCAACAGAGGGAGCATTGTTACGCCACTGAAAGATAGAATTGGTTCTCAAATTCTCACGCACTATCCTGAAACTGTTGAAATTGCTAAGGAAATTACTTCGCAAGAAGCCAAAGCAATTGAGCAAAGAAATGAACATATTCAGATCTCTGAAATTGCAAAAGACCTGCTAGAGCAAATAAGTTTTGAAGCCAGAAAAAGTGAATATGTTGATGTAAAAAGTGGTGTTAGTGCGCGATTAAGTATTTCAGCATTAGAAAATTTAGTGAGTACAGCAGAGCGAAGAAGTTTGCTGAACAAAGATGATAAGACTCAAATTCGATTGTTGGATTTTAATGGAATTATTCCCGCCATCACAGGAAAAATTGAATTACTTTATGAAGGAGAGCAAGCAGGTGCAGACCAAGTAGCCGAAATTCTATTAGAAAAAGCCATGCAGACCATCTTTAAACAACAGTTTCCTGAAATTAAAAAGTTAGAAAAAGAAGGAGAAAAAAATGAATACACAGCAATCATGCAATGGTTTGCGGAAGGCAATGATATTGAATTGTTAGATAATGCTTCTAACGATGAATACCAATTATCCTTAAATGCATCCAATGCCCTTAATGAGTTTGTTAGCAAACATACTAAAGAAAATGAATATTTTTATAAAGAGCTTGTTTTATGGAATTTGTGTATCTTTCAAAAAATTGATAAAAATAAAATCACCAATGGTTATCAGTTTAAAGATATGTTGAGTGATTACTTAAAAAACCTTTAGTTATGCAACCTGAATTACCTAAGCCAGGCTCACCTAGAGAAGCACCAGAAAGTATCTGGGAATTTTTTGTAGATAATTGGTTCTTTGTCATTGCTGTGGCGATTATCATCTACATTGTAATGAGATATTCAAGAGCCTTAAGAGAAAGAAAAAATAAATTATAGCAGTTATCTTGTGAAATTTCTTAACACATAAAATTATATCTTAATGCATATAATTTTATGTTTTTTATTCAAATTATACTTAATTACATATAATTTACTTATTTTTGAAAAAACTATATTTTTTTGCATATAATGAATCAGTTATCAGATTTCTTAAAAAAGAAAAGAAAAGAAGTGAATTTAACGCAGGAAGAATTTGCTGAACGATCTGGTGTTGCGTTAACTGTTATTCGTAAAATAGAACAGGGTAAAACTAACCTCAATATGGAAAAGGTTAATCTAGTTCTTCAAATGTTTGGTCATGAATTAGCGCCTGTTAAAAGTAAAAACTTAAATTAATGAGACAAGGTAAAGTTTTTTACAAAGAAAATTATACGGGTATTATTTCAGAAACTCATGATGGTGAGTTTAAGTTTCAGTATGACAAAAAATATATCGATAGATATCCAAAAGACTTCCTTACATTTACAATGCCTGTTAGAGAAGAGCCTTATATTGATAATAGACTCTTTCCTTTTTTTGAAGGATTAATACCAGAAGGCTGGTTGCTTGACATAGCTACCGAGAATTGGAAAATAAATACCAACGATAGGATGGGATTGTTATTAGCTTGTTGCCAAGATTGTATAGGAGCGGTAAGTGTGGAACCATTATAGAAAAAGATGAATAAATGTTTATATTGTTATCAACCTTTAGCATCTGAAAATAGTTTTCATAAGAAATGCTCTTTGAATATTTTTGGAACCTCAACTCCTCCAGAAATCAATTACTCTTTGAATCAAATGGATGAGCTTGCAAAAAATATAGTCAAAAAAAGTATTGCTGTACCTGGGGTTCAACCAAAGCTATCAATGTCATTACTTAAGAATAAGAATGGACATCAAAACAGCAGATTTACGGTTATTGGCGCTTTAGGAGGTGATTATATTTTAAAGCCACCTTCAAATAGGTTTCCTGAAATGCCAGAAAACGAGCATTTAACTATGCGAATAGCTGAGTCATATGGACTTCAAGTAGTTCCTTCATCATTAATTCAACTTTCTTCTGGAGAGCTTTCTTACATTACAAAAAGAATTGACCGCACAAAAAATGGAACAAAAATTCATATGATTGATATGTTCCAAATTACCGAAGCATTTGACAAATATAGAAGTTCGTTGGAAAAAGTGGGGAGAGCATTAGGCAGTTATTCAAGCAATACTCTACTTGATAAAACTTACTACTTTGATTTAGTTTTGTTTTCTTTTTTGACAGGGAATAACGATATGCATCTAAAAAATTTTTCAATGATAGAAAGCCCTTCAGGTTGGGTTTTTTCCCCTGCTTATGATTTATTGAATGTTTCAATTTTGTTTCCCGAAGACGATGAAGAAGTTGCATTGACCCTAGTAGGAAAGAAAAAAAAGCTTAAAATCAATCATTTTGAACATTTAGGAAACACACTTGGACTTACTCCAAATCAAATTAAAGCTAGTTTTAAAAGAATGATAAAAAATAAACCAAAAGCATATTATTTGATTAATCAATCATTTTTATCAGAAAATATGAAAAAAAAATACAAAGATTTATTAGCTGAAAAATACAAACAACTGGGATTTGAATAACGAAATAAAGATTTCAGAAGATAAATATCAATATTTTAAACTTTACCATTCAAATAAGATTTATTTATCTTAAAATTAAAACTTAATAGAATTGACTTATTTAAGTTTGCTACAAAAAAATAAATGAGTAAAGAACAAAATTTATTACGAACCTTTGATTTAAAAGGTTTGCACTTAAAAAACCGCGTAATAATGGCTCCTATGACAAGAAGTAGGGCTACTAATGATGAGAATAAAACCATGGATATCCATGCAACCTATTACCGTCAAAGAGCTTCGGCTGGGTTAATTATTGCTGAAGGTTCTCAAGTTTCTCCAAGAGGTGTAGGTTATGTAAATACCCCAGGAATTCACTCTAAAGAACAGGTTGAAGGTTGGAAAAAGGTGACTCAAGCAGTGCACGAAGAAGGTGGAAAAATATTTTTACAACTATGGCATGTGGGTAGAATGTCTCACCCTGATTTTTTTGACGGAGACAAACCATTAGCCCCAAGTGCCATCAACCCTAATTCAAAATCCTATACACCAGACGGATTTAAAGAAACAGTCACACCAAAAGAAATGACCCGTGAAGAAATAATGTTAACCGTACAGGAGTTTAAAACTGCTGGAAAAAACGCTATGGATGCTGGTTTTGACGGAGTAGAAATTCATTCTTCAAACGGTTATTTAATTCACCAGTTTTTTAATAATTCATCCAACCAACGAACAGATGATTACGGTGGGAGTAATGAGAATAAGGCTCGATTTTTCTTTGAAATTATCGATGCCATTAAGGTCTTTGTGCCAGAAAATAGAATAGGTGTTCGCTTAAATCCTTCACTTCACGGAATTTTTGGAATGGAAGCCGATGAAGAAACCATACCAACTTTTGAGTATATTGTTAATCGTTTAAACGATTATGATCTTGCTTATCTTCATCTTTCTGAACCATTTAATGATGTAAGTGAATACGACTTTCTAGTAGAAAATATAGCTGAGCATTTTAGACCGATTTACAAAGGAAACTTGATGATTAACGCAGGTTTTAATCAGGAAAGCGGAAATAAAGTTATTGAAGAAGGAAATGCTGATTTAGTAGCCTACGGAAAACTATTTATTTCGAATCCAGATTTACCTGTTCGATTTGAAAAAAATGCTCCACTAGCAGATTGGGATGAAGAAACTTTTTATGTGCCAGGAGAAGAAGGATATACAGATTACCCTAAACTTGAAGAGCAAAAAGCCTAATTTAATTGAATACAAGTTGAATAATAATAAAGCATTCTAACTGGTTAGAATGCTTTATTATTTTCAAAGAGTTTTAACTATTTCATACTTTCGTCAACTTTTAACTTCAGAATACGTACTTTTGCACAAGATTTTAAGTCAGATAAAATGAGTCAAAATTCAAGCAACAGGTACGCACAAAGAGGTGTTTCCGCACAAAAAGAAGATGTACATAAAGCCATTAAAAATGTAGATAAAGGGCTTTTCCCAAAAGCTTTTTGCAAAATTGTCCCCGACCATTTAACGGGTGATGAAGATTCATGTTTAATAATGCACGCTGATGGTGCTGGAACAAAATCTTCGTTGGCTTACATGTATTGGAAGACTACCGGAGATCTTTCGGTTTGGAAGGGCATTGCTCAAGATGCGCTTATTATGAATATTGATGATTTATTGTGTGTGGGAGCAACCAACAATATTCTTTTATCTTCTACTATTGGAAGAAATAAAAACTTAATTCCTGGCGAAGTAATTTCAGCCATTATTAATGGAACTGAAGAATTGCTTGAAGAATTAAACTCGTACGGTGTTGAAATTCATTCCACTGGAGGAGAAACAGCTGATGTGGGAGATTTAGTGCGAACTATAATTGTTGATTCCACGGTTACTGCTAGAATGAAATGCAAGGATGTAATTGATAATGCTAATATAAAAGCAGGAAATGTAATTGTTGGTTTAGCATCATCAGGTAAAGCTTCCTATGAAAAAGAATACAACGGTGGAATGGGAAGTAATGGATTAACTTCAGCTAGGCACGATGTTTTAACAAAGCAACTCGCTACAAAATTTCCTGAAAGTTTTGATCCACAAGTGCCTGAAGAATTGGTGTATTCAGGGAGTAAAAATCTTACAGATAAAACCGATACGCCTCTAGATGTGGGTCAGTTAATTTTATCCCCTACGCGAACTTACGCACCTATTATCAAAAAAATTCTTGAAAAAGTGGGAGCTAGAAACATTAATGGAATGGTACATTGTAGTGGAGGCGCACAAACTAAAATTCTTCATTTTGTGGATGAATTCCACGTTGTAAAAGACAACTTGTTTCCTACCCCTCCCCTTTTTGAATTAATTCAGCAAGAAAGCAAAACTGACTGGAAAGAAATGTACCAAGTTTTTAACATGGGGCATCGTATGGAGCTTTATGTAGATGAACGTAATGCAGCTGAAATCATTCAAATCTCAAAAAGCTTTAATGTTGATGCTCAAGTAATTGGACGAGTAGAGCCAAGCGAAAATAAAAAACTTACAATTAAATCGCATTACGGTACGTTTGAATACTAAATAAGTAGATGTCTCGCTATTTCATTATTTTTATAGTTTGTGCTTTTGCTTCTGAAGCATATGCACAAAGACACCCTATGTTTTTCGAAAAAGAAAGACCACTTAACGTTTTTTTAAAAAAGCCAAAAGTAACTAAATTAATAGATGACTATACAGACTTAGATTTAACAGAAGTAGAGCTAAGCGAAGTATTGGCAATTCCAGATCCTATAACTTATTGGTATCATGTTAATCGATTTTCGTTTGATTTTGGTCAGTTGTCCTTAACCAATTGGAATGCAGGTGGACAAGGCTCTGTTAATGGGCTTGCTGATGTAAGAATTAGAAGAACTTATAAAAAAGGATTAATTAGGTGGAATAATGAGTTTATTGGTCGTTATGGTTTAAATAGGCAGGATGGCCAAGAATTTAGAAAAACAGATGATCACTTAGAGTTTGTCTCAACGCTAGGTTATAAATTTAGCAGTGAATCAGATTGGTATTATACCATAAGATCAAGTTTTCAGTCTCAGTTTACAAAAAGTTACAATTACCCTAACCGAGATAACAGCATTTCTGACTTCATGGCTCCAGGCTATTTTTTCTTAGGTGCTGGTGCTGAGTATAAGATTGATAAAAACGACTTACTTTTTTATGCCTCTCCCCTTACCCAGAAAACCACTTTTGTGCTCAATCAACGTTTAGCAAATGACGGTGCGTTTGGTGTTCGTGAAGCAGTAAGAGATCCTAATGGAAATATTATCCAAAGAGGAAGGCGAGTTAGAGGAGAAACAGGTATTTTACTCAAAAATGAATACCGTAAGAATATTACAGAGGATATCGAAGCCTTTAGTCGATTAAGTTTATTTACTGATTACTTTAAGAATTTTGGTAATATTGACGTGGATTGGGAATTGATTATTGATTTTAGAGTGAATGAATTCATCAAGGCTAGAGTAGGGTCACATATTCGGTATGATGATGATATTTCTGTTCAGCGAACCAATGAAGCAGGAGAAGTTGTTGATGATGGTCCTAGAATTCAATGGAAACAACAACTTGGTATTGGAGTACTAATTGAATTATAAAGAAAAAATATCCTTAGTTAACCCCTTACCTCTTATTAAACAAACTTTCTAAATGTAGGTATATCACAAATGAATTTTCCTTCGAAAGACAGTTTTCTGCTTAAAAACCTGTAAATTTGTAACTTTATAATAGTTTTATGTTAGACAAATTAAATATCGTTAAACAACGATTTGATGAGGTGAGTGATTTAATCATTCAACCCGATATAATTAGTGACCAAAAGAAATACATTCCCCTTTCAAAAGAATACAAGGATTTAAAAGACCTCATGACCAAACGAGAGGAGTACATTACTTTAACTGAAAATCTTGAGGAAGCCGAAGAAATCATCAAAGATGGAAGTGATACCGAAATGGTGGAGATGGCTAAAATGCAATTGGAAGAAGCTAAACAGCGAATTCCAGAGCTGGAAGAAGAAATTAGATTTATGTTAATTCCTAAAGATCCCGAAGATGCTAAAAATGCGGTAGTTGAAGTAAGAGCTGGAACAGGAGGTGATGAAGCTAGTATCTTTGCAGGAGATATCTTTAGAATGTTAACTAAATATTGCGAATCAAAAGGCTGGAGCGTAAGTACGGTAGATTATTCGGAAGGAACCAATGGAGGCTTTAAAGAGATTCAATTTGAAGTAAATGGCGAAGATGTCTATGGAACCCTTAAATACGAAGCTGGAGTGCACCGTGTTCAACGTGTTCCGCAGACTGAGACTCAAGGCAGAGTGCATACTAGCGCCGCTACAGTGATGGTATTTCCAGAAGCCGAAGAATTTGATGTTGAAATTGACCCAAAAGAAGTTCGCATTGATTATTTCTGTTCCTCAGGACCTGGAGGGCAGTCTGTAAACACCACTTATTCTGCTGTTAGACTTACTCACGAACCCACAGGAATTGTGGCCCAATGTCAAGACCAAAAATCACAACATAAAAACAAAGAAAAGGCATTTAAAGTGCTGCGTTCTCGAATTTACGAGATGGAACTTGCTAAAAAACAAGCTGAAGATGCCGAAAAACGTGGAAACATGGTAACCAGTGGTGACCGAAGTGCTAAAATTAGAACATATAATTACCCTCAAGGACGCGTAACTGACCACCGAATTAATCTAACACTTTATGATTTAGATAATATCATTAATGGAGATATTCAAAAGATTATTGATGAATTAAAACTTGTTGATAATACTGAAAAACTTAAGCAAGTATCAGATTCTCTTTAATTTCTTAGCAATGAAGATTGAAAAATTAATTGAACAAATTAAAAAGAAAAAGTCCTTTTTATGCGTTGGCTTAGATGTTGATTTAGATAAAATTCCTGAGCATCTAAAAGAATTTGATGACCCAATATTTGAATTCAATAAAGCTATTATTGAAGCTACTCAATCATATACCGTTGCTTACAAGCCTAATATTGCTTTTTACGAAGCTTATGGAATTAAAGGATGGAAGTCTTTAGAAAAAACACAGGACTATTTAAATAAAAATTATCCTGAAATATTCACTATTGCTGATGCTAAAAGAGGAGATATTGGCAATACTTCTACTAGATATGCAAAGGCATTTTTGGAAGAAATGAATTTTGATTCAATAACCATTGCTCCTTATATGGGAAAAGATTCTGTAGAGCCTTTTCTTGCTTTTAAAAATAAGCATGCTATTTTATTAGCTCTAACCTCTAATGAAGGAGCCTCCGATTTTCAATTTTTAGAACATCAAAATCAATCACTTTTTGAAGAGGTAATTCAAACTTCCCAAAACTGGAAAAATTCAGAGCGATTAATGTATGTTGTGGGAGCAACCAAAGCAAGTTATTTTCAAAAAATAAGAGCTATTGCTCCCCATCATTTTTTACTTGTGCCAGGTGTTGGCGCTCAAGGTGGTAGTATAAAGGAAGTATGTGAATTTGGGTTAACCAAGGACATAGGCTTGCTTATTAATTCTTCAAGAGGTATAATCTATGCTTCAAATCAACTGGATTTTGCTGAAAAAGCAACATTAAAAGCCAAGGAATTACAACAACAAATGGCTACTTATTTTTAATCTACTTTTCTATTTGCGAATATTTTCATCAATGTTTGATTAAAAGTTTATTGTTAATAGAAAACCAAAACACGTATGGTTAAGGTACCAAATAAATTGATTATTTTAGGAGCTTTAATAATTTAATTAAAAGTTTAATTACCAATAAAATTCAACAAATGGAATTTGATTTTTGGATGTTATTTGCTGGTATTGGAATTTTCCTTTTTGGTATTTTCCTTATGGAAGAATCTCTAAAGGCCATTTCAGGAAGAGCCTTTAAAGATTTTATACGTAGATATACTTCCAATCGTTACAAAGCACTTGGAACAGGCACATTAGCCACCGCCGTCTTACAAAGCAGCTCTGCTGTAATTTTAATGGTGCTAGCTTTTGTAGGTGCTGGAATTATGCAATTAAGTAGTGCTTTTGGAGTTATTTTAGGAGCTAATTTAGGAACTACATTTACCAGTTGGATTGTAGCAAGTTTAGGTTTTAAAGTTGATATTGAAAGTTTATCTCTACCTTTTATTGGCATTGGTGGAATGGGATTAATTTTTTTAGGAAGAGCTTCAAAAGCTGCTAATTATAGTAAATTAATGGTGGGCTTTGGTTTTTTATTTTTAGGCTTAAGCTATATGAAAACCAGTGTTGACCAATTGACAGAAAGCTTTGACCTGTCTACTATTGATGACTATCCTTTAGTAGTATTTGTGTTAATTGGGTTTATAATTACCGCTATTATGCAGTCAAGCTCGGCAAGTATGGCCATTATTCTAACTGCACTTTTTGGAGAAGTAATTGATTTTTATACGGCTTCAGCCTTAGTAATTGGAGCCAATTTAGGAACTACAGTAACTGCAATACTTGGTAGCTTGGGCGGAATAATTGTTAAAAAACAAGTAGCTACCGTTCATGTAGTTTTTAATTTTGTAACCGCAATAGTCGCTTTTATACTGATTAAGCCACTTAATTATTTAGTCTTAGAGCTTTTTGCCTTGAAAAATGACCCAGTGATAGCCCTTGCGCTATTTCATACTATTTTTAAAGTTTTAGGAATTATTATTTTTCTACCTTTTACTAACAAATTTGCAGATTTTATTGAACGATTAATAAAAGATGAGAAAGTACATCAAACAAGATTTATACATAAAACCTCAACCGAAGTTGCTGAAGCTTCTTTAGCGGCAATTCATAAAGAAACTGCTTATCTAATTCATTTAGTGATGCTTCATAATTTGAAAGAAATACAAATCAAACCAAGTTTAGTTTTCAATTCTTCCTATTTAAGTTCGCTACAAAACACAAAAAAGGATAAGAATTTGTATCTAAAAATAAAGAATATTCAATCTGAAGTTTTTGTTTTTACTGCTCAGATAAAATCAAGCGACTTAAGTGAGCGAGAGAACCTTCAACTCAATCAGTACTTACATAGTATAAGGTATGCTGCTGCCTCTGCAAAAAGTATTAAAGATATTTCGCATGAGTTTAGTTTCTTAAAAGAAAGTAAAACAGCTTACATCAATAAAGAAATAGAAAGGACTCAAAAATTCATGATAAAAAGTTACACCGTGCTTCATGCATTAATTCGAAATGAATCACCAGAAGAAAACTTTGCTAAAATTATAAAATATAATTCTACTATTAGTAAACGCGACCAAAATTCAGTAATTAAGTTAAGCGATGTAATTAAAGAAAAACAACTTAGTCAAGAGGATGTTTCTAGCTTAATTAGTTTTTCAAGAAACTTTAATCTAGCCAATAGGCAATTGAATTTGAGTGTAAAGGACTTTACATTAAACACCGAACAAACAAACATCTTAGAAGCTATAGAAAATGTCGAAATTGATCATTTTTAAAAACATTAAAAAACACCTTAATTTAACAAGAATGGTTAACTAAGGTGTTTTTTAGAATTCGAATACACCACCCATAAATAAGGAGTGTAATCTATTTTTAAAAAGTGTAAATCAAATGAACTTTTAATTCATTTTATCTTTAAGTTTATCGCTTTGCTTTTTACCTTCCTTTTCAATATTGCTTTTTTGCTCTTTTACTGATTTAGAAGCATCATCTGCCGCTTTTTGAGCTTTTTCAACTGCTTCTTGAGCACTTTTTTCATCTTTTTCTAAAGCTTCTTTAGTAGCATCTTCTACATTAGATTTTACATCATCTGCATCAGCTCCTGCATCATCCAGTGCTTCTTCTGCATCCTCAAGTGCTGCATCTACGTCAGCTTCTTCATCTTCAGAAAGATCTGCAGAATCAAGTTCGTCTTCTACTTGTTCTCCAGCATCTTCAACGGCGTCTTGAGTTTCTTCTACGGCCTCTTCCACTTGTCCGGCTGGCTCACTTTTACTGTCTCCGCAACTGCTTACACCAAATGAGAATAAGGCTAACATTGCTAATGTTAATAAGGGTTTTTTCATGATATGTATATATTTTTTTTGTAAATGTATATTTATTCTTCAAACCATCAAAATTTATCGGGATTTTTTATTATATCTTGTGCTCTCTCAATATGCTGATTTAAAGTTTCTTGATTCATTTTTTTTAGCATAGCAAGCATCATACTCATGCGTTGGTTGCCTTTAAAATGTTCTTTTTTTTCATTTATAAAATTCCAATATAAGCTATTAAAAGGACAGGCTTTTTCACCCGTTTTTGTACTCACCGAGTAATGACAAGATTTACAATAATTACTCATCTTGTTAATATAACTACCACTGGAAACATAGGGCTTTGTGGCAACAATACCCCCATCTGCAAATTGGCTCATTCCTCTTGTATTGGTGATTTCTGCCCACTCAATAGCATCTATATAAATACCTAAATACCATTGATCTACTTCATCGGGGTTAATCATATTCAGTAAAGCAAAATTACCTATCACCATTAAGCGTTGGATGTGATGTGCATGTGCATCATCTAAACTTTGATTAACAGCATGTTTCAGGCAATTCATTTTGGTATTACCTGTCCAGAAAAATTCAGGTAAAGGGTTGTTATTATCAAGTTCATTTAACTGTGCGTAATTAGGCATTCCCTTCCAGTAAATGCCGCGCATGTACTCCCGCCAACCTAAAACTTGCCTTATAAACCCTTCAACTTGCGAAATATCTATCTCATCTTGGTGGTCATTAAAGTATTCAACCACAGCATTGTTCACTTCTTTAGGTGAAAGCATTTTACAATTCATGGCAAATGAAAGTCTTGAATGAAAAAGAAATTTTTCATCGGTATGCATAGCATCTTCATAATCACCAAAATGAACTAATAGATTCGAACAAAAATAATCCAATACTTCTAAACATTCTTTTCTTGAGGTTGGCCAAGGAAAATCTTCTTTGTCTATTCTACCTATGGTTTTAATGTTCTCTTTTTCCAATAGTTCTACAATTTCACCAACCTCTTTAGAAAAAGATTTGATTGAAGGAATACTTGGCTTGCCTGTCCACTTTTTGCGGTTGCTTTTATCGTAATTCCATTTTCCACCAAGAGGTTGTTGGTCTCCAGTCATTAATAGCTGGTGCTTTTTACGCATATCCCGGTAAAAATACTCCATAACCATCTCTTTTTTACCTTCAAAAAATTTTGCAACATCTTCTCTTTGGGTATAAAAATGTTCGGTATCAAAAACTTTAGTTGGAATATCAATTTCCTCTGAAAGCTCTTTCAATTGTTGGTCTAATCGATATTCATCTGGAAGTTGATATTCAAATTTTTCAAAGCTTTCTTGTTCAATGAGTTGCTGAATGTTCTTTTTTAAATCACCTGTATTCTTTGCATCATCTAACTTGTAATAAATAAACTCATGTCCTTTTTCCTGAAGGTCTATACAAAAACTTCTCATGGAAAGAAAAAACGCCACTACTTTTTGAATATGATGTTTTACATAATTAGTTTCTTGGTGCATTTCTGCCATGAAGTAAATGACTTCATCTGATTTGTCTTGAAACCAACTGTGTTGTTGATTTAGTTGATCTCCTAATACTAAGCGCAATGTTTTTTTCATTTTTTTTGAGTTTATAATTGGAAACGAATTTCCTAGTCCTGATAGAAGCGGCATCCCCGAGATTTCTGAGCTTGTTTTTTCTTAACCAACAAAAGCGACCTAAGAAGCTTTTGGGGGTTTACCAATTATCAATAAATTACCGTAGTAAAATGGCTTTTTTCTTTTACACTAATATCAAATAATAGCTGACATTGGAAAAACGCGAAGTAATGGAGGGATATAGCGGATAGCAGGTTCCCGACTCCTAAAAAAGCTTTTCTTGTAACCATGTATTTTGATATTTATTATTTTTATCGTAGCGTTCTGCTTGCGATTTAATGTTGAATTTTCGGTCTCGCGGATCATTTCCAACACCGCTGTTGTACATCCAATTGCCCCAATTGCTGTGTACGTCGTAATCAATGAGCATAGCCTCAAAATAGGCAGCTCCAGCTCGCCAATCTTGTTTCCATTCTTTAGCCCAAAAAGAATTTACATTTTGACGGCCGCGATTACTCATAAAACCAGTTTTAGCAATTTCTATCATATTAGCATTTACAAAGGGTTCCGGCGTATTCCCAGAAATCCAATCTGCTAAAGCTTTAGGATGAAAGTTCCAGTTGTAATCGCGTTGAAGAATACCGCCAAGTTGAAAAATTTTATTGCCGTGTTTAAGCGAAATATACTTGAAATAGTCCCGCCAAATTAGCTCAAAAATAAGCCAATACGTATCTTGATTTTTTTTGATTTCCTTTTCAAATTGCTTGACCTGATGGTAAATTGAAACTGCTGAAATACTACCATTAGCCAGCCATGCTGAAAATTTAGAGCTGTAATCTGTACCCAACAAACCATTTCTGGTTTTTTTGTAATACTGAAGCTTTTTGGGTTCCCAAAAATAATGAGTTAAACGCTGCCAAGCTTGGTCTTCCCCACCTTGAAATGGAAAAGCAGCATCAGGATGTGTTTTAAAATCTGAAAAGCCTAAATCACTTAGTAATGGAATAGGCGAAGTTGGAATTTCAATTTGATGTTGTTGAGGTATAGGAAGTGGAATCTCTGCTCTAACTTTAGATTTTTTTTCGCAGGCTTTTCTAAAATGCGTATATACTTCCGGAATTTGATTAAATTCTTCAAATGGAATATCTTCTGGATGAAATAAAAATTGATTGTATTGAGAAATCAAATATACCTTTGGTAAGGCTTTGCGAATAAGCTCCTCTTCCTCCATTTCTTCTGAAGTCCACTCGGTTTGATAAAATATATTTTGAATATCAAAAGCTTGATTAATTTGAGTAAACAAATCTTGAATTTGTTGATGGTCTACCCATAAGGGCACATTAATTTGTTGAAGATTTTTTTGAAGATTTTGAAGTGTTTCAATTAAAAATTTAGCTCTAAACTTTTCTGTTTTTTTGAATCCATAGGAAGTGACTTCAAAGTGTTTGGGTTGAAAACAATAGACTCCCACTACAGGATGTTCTTGGTCTAGGGCTGTTGATAAAGAAATTTGATCTCGTACGCGCAAATCATTTCTAAACCAAACAATGTTTATTTTTTGTTTCTCTTGCATCTTTCACTACAGTATTTTACGTTATCCCAATCTTTTGCCCATTTTTTTCGCCACGAGAATGGGCGCTGACACACCTGACATATTTTTTGGGGTAAATGTGGTTTTTTGTGTGCCATTTTTATTTCAAGCTTGGCTTTTCATTAGGTCTTGCATAGTCATAACGCTTTAAGCTATTGGTTTTTACGTAGCCATCTAAACCAATAATACCAGCTGTTTTTGCTTTGGTTAAATCTAAAAATCCATCATCATGTTGTATATCTTCATGATAATAAAGTGCTTCAATTTGTCCCACAATTAAATGGCAATTTTGCTCTTTGATAGGGTAATCATTTACAAAACTACAAACCATCTTAACCAAAGATTCTTTAACTAATGGAACGGAAAAATTGTCCCTGTATTCAGCTGTTAAACCAACCTTATCAAATTCCGATTCTTCACGCTCATACTTGGCAGATGTTTGGTGCGCCGAATCTACCCAATCTTCATGAACGTGATTAACAGTAAAAAACAAAGTGTCTTTAATATTTTCATAGGTATGACGTTCTACGGTATGAGGACGCATCATAAAATTAAGCATAGGTGGATTGCTCCCCAAGTGAATTACTGAATTAAATATAGCTAAGTTTTCGTTACCAACAGCATCCATAGTACCAATTAAATTAGCTGACTTAATCCCTCCTAATGAGTTAATTAAATGCATTCGTTCAAGTCTTGGTAAGGCTTGGATGTCATTAAAATTTAATTTTTTCATACGTACTCATAATTTCGATAAAAATATATTTTTGTTTAATACTTTTGTGTTAATTATTAAACAAAATAGCAAATCCAAGCTAATTTTTAGATTGATTTTTAATAAATAATTTATACTTTAGCAACAAAAAATTAAAAAATGAAAAAAATCACACTAATTACTGCACTATTTTTAATGTTTTTTGGTTTTGCCCAAGAACAAGATGAAAATTCTGATAATGAAAAAAAAGGCTTTAATTATGACATTACTGCCAAACTAGGTTTTTCTGAAATCAACTCTAGAGACGTAGTCACAGTTTATGGGAATTCAGCCGCTGTTTCATTCGATTTTTCTTACTATCTTAAAAATGATTTTAGGCTGATGACTGGCTTACAATTAACTGAAGTTTTTACTAACTTTTCAGACACCAGTTTGGAAGCAAGCATGATTATGATTCCATTGCGTTTTAGAGACAAGTTATACAACTATGATGAACAAACTAAAATAAGACCATTTTTAGGGGCTGGTCTGTATACCAATTACTTCAGAAGGCTTACGCTAGATTCTCAACAATTTGGGCGTGATCGAGAAACAGGAATAGGATGGAATTTTGGTTGGCTAGTAGAAATTGGGACAACCTTTAGAGTTAACCAATCTAATGAATTTGTAATTTCATTTGAAAGCCAAAACGATTTTACAAATACAGGTGACCAAAGCTTTAGATTTGCAAACACTTTTTTTGTAATGGGTTGGACAACTAAATTCTAAGACCTATAAAAATTCATTTCATCAATGTAGTTCCAGGCTTCAGTAGGTAATAATGGAACTACATTTTTGTTTTCTTTAATCGCTTTTCTGATGAGGCTAGCTGATATTTCAATAACTGGAGTATCGGTAAAATGTATTTTTGAATGATTTTGAAACTGTTCTGGGACTTCTTTTTTTGTTATTCTAGGGCAGATATATAAATCGTGACGTTCAAGAATGGTATCATAATTCTTCCATTTATGAAAACTCACCAAATTATCTTCCCCCATAATTAAATTAAAATGAAGTTCAGGGTGTTTTTCCTCCAATACTGCTAGAGTCTTAGCAGTATAATTAGGCGTTGATAATTTAAATTCAACATCAGAAACTTTTAAATTTGGATATTTTTCTAAGCTTCTGTAAACTAACTCTAGCCTGTGGTGATTTTCTAACAATGAGGCTTTCTTTTTAAATGGACTATGTGGGCTGATGACTAACCAAACTTCTTCTAAATCAGTGAACTCAACTAAATGATTAGCCAAAATGAGATGCCCAATATGAATGGGATTAAAGCTTCCAAAGTAAAGTCCAACTTTCTTATTCATAGTCAAGAATAATTTATTTATGTAAGATTAGCTTTCAACTATTAAAGGCAGACATTAGAAAAGTATTTACTTTTCAATAAATTCTTTAACTAAATCATACGCCTCTTCAAGAGCAACATTTAATTCGTTATTAATTATGATATGATCAAATTGCGGAGCGGTAGCTAATTCTATTGAAGCTTTTGCTACCCGCATATTAATTTTGTCATCCGACTCTGTTTTTCTTTTTTTAAGTCGAATTTTTAATTCTTCAATACTAGGTGGCTGAACAAAAACGGCTAAGGTTTGTTCTGGATAAATCTTCTTAATATCTAACCCCCCTACCACATCAATATCAAAGACCACATGCTTACCTTGTGCCCAAATGCGTTCAACTTCTTTTTTTAACGTGCCGTAAAAATTATCTCTATATACTTCTTCCCATTCTAAAAAATCATCATTTTTAATGTGATTTTTGAATTCTTTTAAGGACATAAAATAATAATCAATTCCGTTTTTTTCATGTACTCTTGGCGCTCTTGAAGTAGCTGAAATAGAAAAATCTAACTGCAATTCAGGTTTGCTAAGCAAATACCGAACAATAGTTGTTTTTCCTGAACCAGAAGGAGCTGAAAAAACAATTAATTTTCCTTGATTTTCCATTATAAAACGTTGAGCATTTGTTCCTTAATTTTCTCTAACTCATCTTTCATTTCCACCACTAATTTTTGCATAGGTGCAAAATTTGATTTGCTACCAATGGTGTTGATTTCTCTACCAATCTCCTGACCAATAAAATTAAGTTTTTTTCCGTTTGAATCGGTTGAAGAAAGACTTTCTAAAAAGTACTTCAAATGATTATCTAACCTAATTTTTTCTTCAGTGATATCGTATTTTTCAATATAAAAAACCAATTCCTGCTCAAACCTGTTTTCATCCACTTCAGTTTTTAGTTCTTCCACTGAATTTTGAAGTCGCTCTCTCACATTTTTAATCCGTTCAGGGTCAATTTCAATGACCTGCTCAAGCAAATATTTCAAGCGTTTTATTCTTAACCTGAAGTCTTTTTCAAGCGCACTACCTTCATCTAATCGATATTTATTTATTTTTTCCAAAGCTTCAGAAATGCTAGACATAATGGCTTTAAATTCCGCTTCTTCAACTTCAGATTTATCATTAGAAACAGCATCAGGCAAAGATAATGCGAGCTCGAGTAACTTTGCATTTTGTGTTTCATCAACAGGCTTGATTAGCTGTAATTCTTTTAAGTAAGCTCTTACTACTTGATGATTTATTTTAGCCGAAGTCTCTTCGCCGGTGAGTTCAAGTTGCATAGAAAAATCAACTTTACCACGTTGTAAAGAACTGGCAATTAACTGTCTCATTTCAAGCTCTTTCTCCCTGTACTGTGAGGGCATTCTTGTGTTAAGATCTAAGTTTTTACTATTTAGCGATTTAATTTCTATGCTAATGTTTTTGTTAGAAAGTTGGCAAAGGCTCTTCCCGTAGCCCGTCATTGACTTAATCATATTCAGCTGTTGTAAAAGTTGTGCAAAGGTAAGAAGTTCCTATAATTATTCCTGATTAAAAAGAATAACATTTAAAATTGGGTACTACCTAAAAGATATCAATTTTCACATCTTCAAATAAAAATCCTTTGTAAGCTCAATATATTGCTCTGTATATTCATGCCTAGAAATTTCAATAGTTAGCTTTTCGTTTTCTACAGGAGTAGGCTTTCTACTAAATTGAAGCAGACATCTTTTTACGGGAGAATGAGGCTGACCTCTAACTTCACAAATTCGGTTTACATGTAGTTGATGAGTTTTAGCTAATTGAATAAAATCAGGAACAGTTTCTGCTGGTAAGATACAGGCAAAACTTCCCTCTTCATTCAAGGTTTGATTTACCCCTAACAACAGATTTTTGAAACTCAGGTGTTGGGTAAATCTAGCTTGATATCTAGCATTTGTATCAGAAGCTGTCTGTTGAAAAAACGGCGGATTTGAAACAATTAAATCGTATGCCAAATCTGGCTCTTCTGCCAGCTCTTCAAAGCTGGCATGGTAACAAAAAAGTCGGTCACCCCAAGGAGAGTTTTCAAAATTTTCTACACATTGTTCAAAAGCATCACTATTTACCTCAACTGCATCAATTTCTATAGCCTGACTTCGCTGGGCAAGTTGTAAAGCAATTACTCCAGTACCGGCGCCAACATCTAATATGGTCTGTACATTAGAATTCAATTTTACCCAAGCCCCTAGAAGAACAGCGTCTGTACCAATTTTCATTGCACATTGATCTTGAGCAACTTCAAATTCTTTAAATTTAAATACAGACGACACAAAAGTTACATATTTTCTATTTCACCATAGACTCCATCAGAAACATTTATAAAGCCTTCTTTATGTAATTGCAAAAATAATTTTTGCCAGTTGATATTTCCTTTCAGTACTTTTTTAAGATCTTTAATTCCTTTGCGTTCATTTCCTGAACTAATAATAGCAATAGATTTCCAAAATTGTAATTCAATATTATCAGGCATCAAATTTTCTGCTTTTTCATAATGCCTTAAGGCAAGAGCAAAATCTTTTTTCTCCAATGCTGCATCGGCTTTATTCATTAACTCATAGCCTCGATGTGTAATGAGTAGACGTTCTAATTCGGCTAATGGTCTGTAGTGATCTTCAACACGTAAATCAATAACTGGTTCCTTATTTAGTTGGTTTTGTTCGTTTTTAATTTTGACCATTATTAAAGCTGCTGATTGTTGACCACGTAAGTCACCTCCTTCATTTTGAGCAGCTTTCAACGTTTCTAATACCCGTTCAGCTAAGGGTAATTTTCTGTTTTTTTCATAGGTTTCCTGCATTACAGGAACAACCCGGTCATTAGCCATCAAATTTGCCTGTACACTAAAATCTTCACCTCTTAAAGAAGAGGCACTTTGTATACATTGGGAACCTGTAAAACTGGCTATCCTGCCTTGAACAT
The DNA here is from genome assembly GCA_003564185.1 of Flavobacteriaceae bacterium. GTDB lineage: Bacteria > Bacteroidota > Bacteroidia > Flavobacteriales > Flavobacteriaceae > Psychroflexus. Next base: position 5,318 of record PXFS01000068.1, on the reverse strand, counting down.
CAATGATAGCTACTTGTCTATATTCTCTCCCTTCATCCTCTTCAATAAGAGTCATTAAAACCTCTTCCGGATGCATTCCTGTTTCTAAAAGCTCCAACCCCTCGTAACCATATTTGGTATTTGCAAATGATTGAGTAGCTATAACTCCTACCCCTGTTTTGGCCCAAGGTACTATCCTTCCAACGTTAAACCAGTGACTTTGCACACCAATGGCCATGTATCCTTCAACCTCATCTATAGCTACAACAGAAAAAGTATGGGCAAATTCATCTGAAATAGGCATTTTAGATTCTTGTGCTAAGCTTTGATTCAGATTTAAAAATAAACTTACGGTTAATAAAACAACAACTTTATACATCATTTATAATTTCATTTCTTTTACTTCATCAGGTATGATCAGATCTCCTTCTGTAGCTTGTTTAATTTCTTCCACACTTACCCCTGGGGCACATTCTATGAGTTTAAATTGTCCATCTACAATTTCTAAAACAGCTAAATTAGTTACTATTTTGGTGACACATTCAACTCCTGTAAGTGGCAAAGAACATGCTTTTAACAATTTAGATTGGCCTGCTTTATTTGTATGCATCATAGCTACAATAATATTTTTTGCAGAACCTACTAAATCCATTGCTCCACCCATTCCTTTCACCATTTTACCAGGAATTTTCCAGTTAGCAATGTTTCCATTCTGAGCAACTTCCATAGCACCTAAGATGGTTAAATCAACGTGCTGACCTCTTATCATTCCAAAACTCATAGAAGAATCAAAAAAACTAGCGCCTTTTCTGGCGGTAATGGTTTGCTTTCCAGCATTAATTAAATCGGCATCAACGTTTTCTTCTGTTGGGAAGGGCCCCATTCCTAAAATACCGTTTTCACTTTGAAACTCAACTTGTATATCGTCACGCACGTAATTGGCTACTAAAGTAGGGATGCCTATACCTAAATTCACGTAATATCCGTCCTTTACCTCTTGAGCTATGCGTTTTGCTATTCCGTTTTTGTCTAACATTTTTTTTGATTTGAAAATTACTATTTATAATAATTTGATAATTAGTCAATTTGAAAATTGTAATATTAGGCTTATTTATTCTTCGTTGTTGATATAATTTTGCTGATTATTTTAATTATGACTTCTAATTCTTCAAGAAACGAAACTTCAGGAGTTGGGTAATGTTTTGAAGCCTTACACAAATCTAACCAATACTGTGTTTCGTCTGCTTCTTTAGCTGAGATTTTAAACTTGTGAATAAAATCTGCCTTACTTTCAGCATTCTGAGCTTCTCTAGTATTTGAACCAATTGATGTCCCACTTTTAAATAACTGCGTTGCCATTTCGTACTTTTTCAAATCCCTGAGTAATTCACAAAAATCAATTATTTTTAGGGAAAAATCAAAAGTTAGCTTTACAATTAAATTTTGTTTATCATTTATCAAAATGAAGTTGTTTTAAATATTTTTGAATAGTAAGCATATTTTATAAATAAGAATCAAAAAAATCCAATTTAGACAACTGTGAAAATTAAGCAAATTTATAATTATCAAATTTTGAAATTAACACATATTCAAATTAACCTACTCTCTAACCGTCCGTTGTTCAATTCTTTTTTCGTAGTTTTTACCTTGAAAAATTCGTTGGACAAAAATTCCAGGAACATGAATAAAATTAGGGTCTAATTCGCCTGGTTTAACTAATTCCTCCACTTCAACAACAGTAACTTTTGCCGCTCCACACATAATGGGGTTAAAGTTTCTAGCAGTACCATTAAAGATCAGGTTCCCAGCTTCATCACCTTTCCATGCTTTTACAAAGGCAAAATCGGCTTCAAAAGCGGTTTCCATAATATGTGGTTTACCGTTAAACTCGCGAACTTCTTTTCCTTCGGCAACTTCTGTTCCATAGCCTGCGGGAGTAAAAAAAGCTGGAATACCATTTTGCGCAGCTCTGCATCGTTCGGCTAAAGTTCCTTGTGGAGTAAGGTCTACTTCTAATTCACCACTCAGCATCTGACGCTCAAATTCTGCATTTTCTCCTACATAAGATGAAATCATTTTTTTGATTTGTCTTTTTTTAAGCAACAAACCTAAGCCAAAATCATCTACACCTGCATTATTAGAAATACAGGTTATATTTTTAATGTTTCTTTTTACTAATTCACTAATGCTATTTTCAGGAATACCACAAAGACCAAAACCTCCTAACATAAAAGTCATGCCGTCTTGAACTCCTTGCAGTGCTTCTTCTGCATTATTTACTTTTTTAATAATCATCTTGACAAGTGTTTTAGATTTTAAAAAATAAGGCTACTATCAGGTTTTAGCCAGCTATGCAATAATACATAATTTTGAGGACATGAAGTGGTTTTGAAAAGAGTTAGCCTGTTTTTATAAATAATAACCTTATAAATTAACTGAATTCTGAAATATTTTTCTGATTTAATTAAATATAAAATTTCATCCCCGTAAATTAATAGCCAAAAATGAGCTTTAGTCCAAATTTTAATAGGTTGTTTTTGAATTTTTATGTGAGGTTTATTCGACTCCTACAGAGTCGGTGGCGGGAGATTAGATTTTTTTTCTATAAACATTTGACCCCGCTGGGGTCGTTTTAACTCAATAAAATGATAAATCATTTAAAAAACGGAACGAAAAAAATATTTGGCTAAAGCCGACTTCACGTTAATCATTTTTAACCCCATTTAAAAATGGGGGATATTGAATTTTCTATATAATTTTTTGATTCTATCCGACTCCCGAGAGGTTGTACGTGTATAGAAATCATATCACGAGGTATTGGACGACTCCGTGTGAGTCGAATGCTTATAGATTAATCAATCCCCAATGTAAACGACCCTGTAGGGGTGGTATATTTTATTGAATTCAAATTAAGGTTTAATCCGTAAATTTATTTGTGGCTGTTTTTCACGCATTCCCTTTTTATCCCCTCCCTCCTGGGGAGGGTTAGGGAGGGGCTTTTTTTCTATAAACATTTGACCCCGCTGGGGTCATTTTGAACCTGATAAAATCATTAATCATTTGAAAAATTGAATGGAAAATATGTTTGGGTAAAGCCAATATCTTTATTTTATATTTGGCAACTATTTACATTAAAAAAAGCTTCTCAAAATAAGAAGCTTTTTTAGCATTGATTATCTATAATTAAAACATTTAATTATAGAATAAGCAGTTGATTAATTACAATCTGCTCCAAGAAAAGATTCTTGCGTAGATATAAAATCTGAAAATGAGATTCCATCTAAATCTTCGGTTTCTTCTCCATCAATTGTAATTGTTCCATCACCATTATCACAATACTCGGTGCTAACCATTTGTCCGAATAAATCGAGTTGACAAACAACACAGTCCCCAGTTGATGAAGAGTCATCATCAGAAGAACAAGCGGTAAATGCAAAAAATGCAGCTGCTAAGGTTAGTGGTAAAAATAATTTTTTCATAAGTAATAAATTTTTAAATTTTTGGCAAAGTACAACAAAACCTTAAAAGAACTTGTCTATTTTCTTAAAAATATTAACACCACGTTTAATCTAAGGAAAGTTATACTATCACTTATAATTATTGTACTAGATTAACCATGAAGTATTTTTATACACGTATTTGAACATGCTGGTTTTCAAGAGACATTAGATTTCTTAAAGTTTACATCCAATATGGACAAGGAAGTTGAAGGTTTTTAGCATAAACATGTAACTTTAGGTTTTAAGATGAAATTTATTGATTCAAAAAAGTGATTGAATTCATCAAATCCAATCTATTCATCAAGACATATTTTTATAAATATACGATTAAATTTAAAAATATACAGTCAAATTCGTCAGAGTCCAGAGGAGTCAAATTTTTATAGATGTACCAATACCTATTAAAATGGCCCTATTAGGATTGTATGTAAGATTATAACCATCAAAATTTATTCTACTTTTTTTGAAAACTTGAGATATTATTTTAAAAAAGATTTTAGTTAAAACCTATAAAACATTTATCATTTTGTACACTCATTTAAAAATAGGGCTATTGAATTTTTTATTATTGCTAAAGCAAAATTCATCAATTTAATAGGAACGGGATTTATCCCGTTTATAAAATATAAATCCAAAACGAGGCTTTAGCCCAAATTATTACAGGGATTTTTTAATCATTTCGATGAGCAATATTCGACTCCTACGGAGTCGGTGGCAGGAGGTTACATTTTTTCTATAAACATTTGACCCTGCTGGGGTCGTTTTAACTCAATAAAATGATAAATCATTTAATAAACGGAACGAAAAAAATGTTTGGCTAAAACCAACTACACGTTAATCATTTTAAACCCCAATTTAAAAAAGGGGACTATTGAATTTTCTATATAATTTTTTGATTCTATCCGACTCCCGAGAGGTTGTACGTGTATAGAAATCATATCACGAGGTATTGGACGACTCCGTGTGAGTCGAATGTTTATAGATTAATCAATCCCCAATGTAAACTACCCTGTAGGGGTCGTATATTTTATTGAATTCAAATTAAGGTTTAATCCGTAAATTTATTTGTGGCTGTTTTTCACGCATTCCTTTTTTATCCCCTCACCCCTGGGGAGGGTTAGGGAGGGGCTTTTTTTTCTATAAACATTTGACCCCGCTGGGGTCATTTTGAACCCGATCTTAGAATTGATCATTTGAAAAATTGAAGGGAAAAAATTTGGCTAAAGCCAACTACACGTTAATCATTTTTAACCCCCGTTTAGAAATGGGGGCTATTGAATTTTCTATATAAATTTTTGATTGTATCCGACTCCATAGGAGTCACATATGTATAGAAATCATATTACGATGCATGAAACGACTCCGTAGGAGTCGTATGTTTATAGAATTGGTGACGTAGATTAAAAAACGACCCTGTAGGGGTCGAATATTTATTGAATTCAAATTTAACCCTAGTTTTACAATATGGGTTATTGAATAATTTTTTTTTATTGCCAGAGCAAATTTAATCAATTCAATAGGAACGGGATTTATCCCGTTTATAAAATGCAAATTTCAAAAGTGGGCTTTAGCCCAAATAATTACAAAGATGTTTTTCACGCTTTCCTTTTTAGTCCCCTCCCTCCTGGGGAGGTTTAGGGAGGTTACATTTTTTTCTATACACATTTGACCCCGCTGGGGTCATTTTGAACCCGATCTTAGAATTAATCATTTGAAAAATAGAATGGAAAAATTTGGCTAAAGCCAATTATACATAAATCATTTTTACTTTGTGATTATAATCTAGCTCAGGTTATTAGCCCTGATTGTAGAGGAAAGGTACTATCTTTAAATCCAAAC
>PXFS01000039.1 GCA_003564185.1 Flavobacteriaceae bacterium | reverse complement strand
TATAGCTATAAAAATAAAAGCTTTCATAAAGTGAAATATTATTCTTTAAAACACTAATAAAAAAGATTATTGTGCTTAGTATTAGTACACTTATTAAAAAAGTTTTTAAACGTTTATATAATTTTACAAAGTACTTGTTGATTGACAAAAAATATAAAAAAAAGAAAAAGTATAAACTGTAATAAATACTCTGTAAATGCCAATTTAAAGCAATCCCCCTACTTTCATATATATATTCAATAAAGGAAATTTGATAGGGCGGTTTTAAAAATATGTAAAGCATTAAAAAAAGTGAATACCCACTGTAGAATTGAAATGCTTTTCCATTAGCATAAAAGCCTATTATTCCTGTTATACAAGAGAATATAAAAAGAGCGGCAATAACAAAATGCCACAAAATGCCATATGAAAAAGAAACTTCAAACAATTATATGTGATCTAAAAACTTATTCTTCTTATTTCTAGAGACTGGTATTTTAGTGTTATCAGTAAGGACAACGTACGCATCAGTCTTTAAGTACTCTCTTATTTTTTTCAAATTCACTATGTATGAATTGTGAACCCTAAAAAAACATGTAGAAGGGAGAAGTTGTTGGATTTCTTTAAGCTTTTTAGTAACAAATAACCGGTTATTTCCTTTTAAAAATACCTTTGTATAGTTTCCATCACTTTCACAATACATAATTTCATCTGCATCTAAAAACATAAGTTTTCCATCAATTGATATTTTTATTTTTTTGTCTGATTGATTAATTAATTTTTCTTCTAAGAGATCAAGGGTTAACCTACTTTTCTTAAACTTCTTTATTTTTTCAATACAAATTTTTAAATCATCATGATCCACAGGTTTAGTTAAATAATCTAAAGCTTCAGATTTAATTGCATCAATTCCATATTCGCTATAAGCTGTTGTAAATACAACTGCAAATTCTCTTTTGGGCAAATGATTTAAAAACTGAAAGCAATCCATCTCTGGCATTTCAATGTCAATAAAAAGGCAATCGATAATATTCTTTTTTAAAAAATCTAAAGCCTTTTTGGTACAAGTAAACTTTGCAACTACCTCTAACTCATTATCAAAATTTTCTAATTCCCAATTTAGACTTTTTAATGCATTGGGTTCATCATCAAGTAAAATAGCTTTTATCATTATTAACTCAATTTTTTTAAAGATAATTAAAAAAACAAACTATAGTTTATTTATTGTATAATTTACTCTATTTATGTATAAGTGGTTAGCGTATATTTATATTGATAAATTATTTCTTAAAGTCTAATAAAAATTTCAACTTGATTATTGTAATCATGCTTATGTTTTTTAATCTTAATCTAATATTCAGTTTGTTTAATAATCAAAAATAAGCAACTACTTTTGCATCAAAAAGTGAATTGATGAATTTCGATTTTTTAGAAATCTTTACTGCTGGTATGATTTTATTTGCAGTGATTGATATCATAGGAAGCGTCCCAATTATTATAGATCTTAGGAAAAAAGTTGGACATGTGCAAAGCGAGAAAGCTTCAATAGTTGCAGCTATTTTAATGATTGCATTTTTATATGTTGGGGAGCGCATTTTAAATTTAATAGGAATAGATGTAAATTCTTTTGCAGTAGCAGGAGCTTTCATTTTATTTTTTCTTGCTATAGAAATGATACTTGGTATTCAGCTATACAAAGATGATGCGCCGGAAACAGCTGCTATAGTGCCAATTGCTTTTCCACTTATTGCTGGAGCTGGTACCATGACAACAATTTTGTCTTTAAAATCTGAATTTGCATCAGAAAATATTATAGTGGCCATCTTAGGCAATGTAATTGTGGTTTATATTGTCTTAAAATCTACTAAATTTATAGAACGTGTATTAGGAACTCAAGGAATAGCTGTTATACGTAAAATTTTTGGCGTAATTTTGCTAGCTATAGCGGTAAAATTATTTACTTCTAATATTCAAAATTTATTGTAAATTAATGCTATGAAGTATTTTGTTTATTTTTTGATGCTGGCTTCGGTTGGTATGATGATTTTTTCTTTGACTTTAGTTGATTTTGGCGATTTATTTGGCAATGATCAAAGTAAATATGGGCTTATATCATTTATGATTTCATTGTGTATACTTGTTTTTCTCTTTATTATTCAGACCTCCACTAAAGTAAAATCTAAGTATGATCAGCTAGAGGAGTAGAAGGTTTTCTAGATAGAGTATTTGTTTTTTCTGTTTTCAATGCTTTGTCAAAAAAGCTTTTATGGACTATCTATGAGCGTTAAATTAGTGAATAGTCTATTTTATAAATTGATTTTTTTACCTACATTTGTAAACTTTAAAAGGGGAATTAGCTCAGTTGGCTAGAGCACTACGCTGGCAGCGTAGGGGTCATCGGTTCGAATCCGATATTCTCCACTAAAAAATTCCAGATTTTCTACAATTGTTTGTCTTCAAAGAAATACCTCAATTTGTATTTGTGTTTCATTATTTCTAAAACTTATGTTGAATAAAAATAAATTTAGACTACCCTAAATTTATTTTTAAAGTTTACTTTTGTAAAAAAAAGATGTATAGTCTTTCTGAAGAAAATTATTTGAAAGCTATTTTTCAGCTTCAAAAAAACTCAACTGATGGTGTGAGTACAAACGCTATTGCAGAGAAAATGGAAACGAAAGCTTCTTCTGTTACAGACATGGTAAAACGCTTATCTGAAAAAAAACTCGTTTCTTATAAAAAATACAAAGGTGTTAAACTAAGCTCTAAAGGAAAACAAACAGCAGTACAAGTTATTAGAAAACACAGGTTGTGGGAAGTTTTTTTGGTAGATCAACTCAATTTTTCATGGGATGAAGTCCATGAAGTCGCTGAACAATTAGAACACATTAAGTCCAAAAAACTAATAAAAGAGTTAGATAAATTTTTAGATTATCCAAAGATGGATCCTCATGGGGATCCTATTCCGGACGAAAATGGAAATATTATTGTTTCCGAAAAAGTTCTCTTAAGCGAAACTGAATTAAATTCAACTGTTATATGTGTTGGAGTAAAAGATTCATCTACCGATTTTCTTAAATTTTTAGATAAAAACAATATTTCATTAGGTAAAAAAATAAAAGTTTTAGAAAAAGAAAGTTTTGATGAGTCAATGTTAATTAAAGTGGAGGATATCAAGCTAAGGATTTCCAAACAGGTATCTTCTAATATTTACGTAAAGACAGGAGGCTAATGACACAAATTGTAGATTATTTTACAGGAATGTCTCCTGTATTAGCTGCTTTGATAGTTACTATTTTTACTTGGTTTACTACAGCGGTTGGGGCTAGTTCAGTTTTCTTTTTTAAAAATTTAAGCCGAAAATTTTTAGATGCCACATTAGGGTTTGCAGCTGGAATTATGATGTCTGCTAGTGTTTTTAGTTTATTAATTCCTTGTATCCGAATGAGTGCTGGTGATGGTTTTTCTAAAGTTTTTCCTGCTGTAGTTGGACTCATACTTGGTGCCTCATTTATTTATTTGATAGATAAATTGCTTCCACATCTTCATATAAACTTTAAAGAGTCTGAAAAAGAAGGAATTAAAGCTCCGTGGCATAAATCAATTTTACTAACTTTAGCAATAACCATGCATAATATTCCAGAAGGATTGGCAATTGGAGTGTTATTTGGTTCAGCAGCTGCAGGTTTAGAGGGTGCTAGTGTAGGGGCTGCTGTAGTTTTAGGGATAGGAATAGCTGCACAAAATATTCCAGAAGGTTTTGCAATTTCAATGCCCTTAAGGGCTTTAGGGATGAGTAAGTTTCGTAGCTTTAATTACGGTCAACTTTCTGCAGTGGTAGAGCCAATAAGCGCTGTAATAGGTGCATGGGCTGTTTTTTACTTTATGTCTCTATTGCCTTATGCCTTAAGTTTTGCTGCTGGTGCAATGATTTTTGTAGTTATTGAAGAAGTGATTCCTGAGTCCCAAAAATCAAACCATACTGATTTAGCAACCATTGCTTTTATATTAGGGTTTTGTATAATGATGACTTTAGATGTTGGTTTAACCTAAAAATATAGAAATGAGAGGTATTTTTCCACTTTTATCTTTGCTATTCTGCTCTTTTGTCTTGACCTATTCTCAAGAGGTAGAACCACCAATTATAGCAAAGTCTTTAAAGGTCGGTGCAGTGTATGAAAATGAGGACTATTCCATACAATTTGTTCGTGTATTATCGGATAGCCGATGTCCTAAGAATGTTGATTGTGTTTGGCCTGGTGGAGTAGAGGTAGAGCTTGAAGTTTATAACGCTCTTTTTGAGGAATCAAAAACGCATCAAATAAGTGTAGATCATCCAGAAGTTAATGATAAATTAATTGTTCAAATAAATGAGAATATTAACCTTTACTTTCATAACCTAAAGCCTTATCCACAAAATTCTAATATGGAAATTACTAAGGACGAGTATTACCTTGTTTTTTATGAAAAAATCGATTTAGACTAATTCGGTTTTATTTTTTAAATTGGCATGAAATTTAACGATATGCAAAAAGTGCCCTTACTTCAAGCTGGTGATCATGTGGCAATTATAGCTACTGCAAGAAAAGCTAGCTCCAGAGATATAGCTGATGCAATTAGGTACTTAGAGCAACATCAATTTATTCCTGTAATAGGCAAATCAATAAATTTATCCCACCATCAGATGGCAGGGACAGATGAAGAACGTGCTGCCGATTTAATGCAACAAATTTTAGACCCAAAAATAAAAGCTATTTGGTGTGCAAAAGGTGGTTACGGAAGTATTCGATTATTGCCTTACCTTAATTATAAAGCAATAAAGCAAAACCCAAAGTTCTTAATAGGGTATTCTGATGTTACAGCATTGCAATCATTATGGTTTAATTTAGGTATACCAACAATTCATGGACAAATGGCCGTTGGTTGTACATCCAAATCAGAAGCTTCATTAAAATCTATCTTTACACTTATGAAAGGAGAAGAACTTGATTATACTTTTTCTTCAAGTAAGTATGTGAAGAAAGGAATAGTTCAGGCACCTATTGTTGGAGGTAACTTGTCAATGATTTATTCGATGTGTGGAAGTGGTTTAAATTTTAATACGTACGGAAAAATTTTATTTTTAGAAGACCTTGACGAATATCTTTATCATATAGATAGAATGATGGTGAATTTGAAAAATAATCAATTGTTGAATAATTTATCAGGTGTTATTATTGGAGGAATGTCTAATATGAATGATAATGAAATTCCTTTTGGAAAAACTGCCGAAGAAATTATCTGGGAGTATGTAAAGGACTTAAATTGTCCAATTGCATTTGGTTTTCCTTCAGGTCATATAAAAGATAATAGAGCATTTATTCAAGGTGTAAATGTGAAATTAGAAGTTACCTCAACTCAAATTAATTTTAAACAATCTATTGATGGCAGAACATAATGAACTTGGAAAAAAAGGCGAAGATTTAGCAGTAGGTCTTTTACTAGAAAAGGGATACGAAATTCTTGAAACTAACTATACTTTCCAAAAATTTGAAGTAGATATAATAGCTAGAAAAGGTGAAGTTTTAGCAGCAGTTGAAGTCAAAACAAGAAGCTCTCCTGATTTTGGTAACCCTCAAGACTTTGTTACCCCACAACAAATTAAACGTTTAGTTACTACAATAGATCACTATGTAAATGAGAGAGAACTTGATGTGGATGTTAGATTTGATATTATTGCGATAATTAAAAATAAGAAAGGAACTTCAATTGAACATTTAGAGGATGCTTTTTTACATTTTTGATAAAAAAACACCTAACTTAATTGAGTTAGGTGTTTTTAAACTAAATGCAATGATAGTCTAATTTTGACCTACCATAATTGGGGCATTTCCATCTGTAATAATAATCTTGGCGTTGTTAGACCTGCTTAACTCTCTAAACGCTTCAATAGATTGATACTGAATTAATAATGGGGTCAAGCCCTCATTAATAATCTCTTGTGCATCTCTAATACCTTCTGCTTCTGCGCGCTTTCTGTCAGCTTCTCTTAACTCTCGTTGCACAACAAATTCCATTTCTTGAAACTGCTGTTCTGCTCTTAATTTGTCTTCAATGGCAGAAGATAATCGCTGAGGTAAATTTATACTCTTCATTAAAACAGCTTCAATTTCAAAGCCTTTTTCATTAAGAACTTTATTCATTTTATTTTTGATAGAAACTTCAATCTCATTACGCTTTAAGCTATGCATATCTTTGGCAAAATATTCAGCTGAAATATTTGCTGCCGAAGAGCGAAGCGTATTGATTAGTACATTCCTTTCAAAATCTTTACCAATTTCTTCAATGATTACAGGCGCCATTTGTCTTTCAATATGATATAAAACTGAAACTTCTGCTGTAATGGTTAAACCTTCCTTGGAAGGGAGTAATAGTACTTGTTCTACATTTGTAGTTCTTACTGGAACCTTTAAAAATGTAGTAGTAAAGGGATTAAAAAAACGTATACCTTCATCAACAGGATCACCTTTAAGTTTACCTAAACGTTGTTTTACACCCACTTCACCTGGTCTTATTACAGCACAGCTATTTAAAACTAATGCTGCTAAAATAATTGGAATTAAACTTTTTATACGCATGACTTTAAAATTTATGGTTATCAAAATAAAATGAGCAAAAAACAAGCCAATATTTGAGTGATTTGTTCTTTTAATATATTTTTAATAAAAGTCATAGATTTGAGAGAGCTTTATGTTAAAAAGAAACCTCTCACTTGGAGAGGCTTCTTTTATTTGAAAAAATGGAATCTTTATTCCTTAATAATCTGGAACGTTTCTTGGTTTCCATTGATTTCAACTTTCATTAAGTAAACCCCAGTTTGTAATGCTTGCATGTCAATTACAGGCATATCTGTTTTAGGTTGTGTACTA
>PXFS01000023.1 GCA_003564185.1 Flavobacteriaceae bacterium | reverse complement strand
AGAAATTAGAATTAAGTACAAAGAATTAAGAATTAAGATTTGGTGAACAGTAAACAGTTTCTCTGTGTGCTTTGCGTTTTTTGGACTTTGTGCGCTCTGCGTGGGAAATAAGAATTAAGAACTGAGAATTAAGATTTGAGAAATTATAAAGCTTTGCGGCTTAGCGACTTGGCGAGATCAATTATATTATGATTAAGAATAGTAAAAAATGAAAAATACAGTAAGAATATTAATTTTAATAATGGTTTGTCAGCTTTACGTAAGCTGTAAATACTATTCATTTACAGGTGCAGACGTTGGGAATGCAGAAACTTACCAAGTAAACTTTTTCCAAAACAATGCTCCTCTGGTAGAACCAGGTATAGATCGTGACTTTACATTACGACTTCAAGATTTAATTCAAGAGCAAACTAAATTAAACTTACAAAGTAAAAATGCAGATTTAATTTATGAAGGAGAAATTATTGATTTTTACATAGCTCCAATGACTGCAACAAGTGATAGCAGAGCAGCTGAAAACCGACTAACCATTGCTGTTAATGTAAGGTATTTCAACACCTTAGAGCCGGACAAAGACTTTGAAAGAAAATTTTCCTTCTATTTTGATTATCCTGCTGATGCCCAGCTTGTTGGTGGAGTAAGAGATGAGGCTTTGGATGAAATTTTTACACGATTAACTCAAGACATTTTTAATGCTTCACTAGCAAATTGGTAATGAAAAAGGAATTAATTTTAAATATACTTGAAAATCCAAAAATAATGGATAGGAAGTTAAGTACTGAAATTCAGCAAGTAATTTATGAATTTCCATACTTCCAATCGTTATCAAGTGTATACTTAAAGCTTCTATATGCAAGTAATCATCCTTTGTACAATATCCATTTAAAAAAAACAGCCACTCAAACTTCAGACCGTGAAATACTATTTGATTTTATTACTGAAGAAGAATTCGAACAAATAGAGACTGCTTATTCGATAAAAGAAAACCAAAAAATAGAAGAGGAAGATTTAATCATGGATATCAACACACCAGATCAAATAACAGATCCAAATCTTTTTGAAAAAGCCTCTTCGATCAATGAAAAAGAGCAAAGGCTAAAGTTTAATAGTAATGATCAACATTCATTTAATGAATGGTTGAAAATTACACAAATGAAACCCATTGAGAGGAATTCAGGCTTAAATATTCCTAATTCAGACAAAAATGAAAACCTCGATTTTAACGAGGAAAGTAGAAGAAAGTTTGATCTTATCAATAATTTTTTAGCAAAAAACCCAAAAATTGAAACTAAAAAAGAGGGAACTCAAATCAAGAAAAACACTCCTAAAACCATGCCTTCAGGGCAGTTAATGACGGAAACCTTAGCCAAAGTTTATGAAGAACAAAAAAGATATGACAAAGCAATTCAAGCTTATAACATATTAATTTTGAATAATCCCGAAAAAAGTAGTTTATTTGCAAATCAAATTGAAAGGATAGAACAAATTATAGAAAAAGAAAAGTAATGAGTGTATTTTCCATATTTTTAGTATTGATACTTATTGTATCATTTTTGTTAGTCGTAGTCATCATGGTTCAAAACCCAAAAGGAGGCGGTTTATCATCTTCATTTGGTGGAGGTGGAGGCCAACAAATTGGTGGTGTGAAGCAGACTTCAGACTTTTTAGATAAAAGTACTTGGGTGTTAGCAACTCTGTTATTGGCGCTGATTTTATTTTCTAATGTAAGTATCATGCAATCTACAAGCACAGATTCAAAAATACTTAGAGATGGAGGAAATGCTCCGGTAGAAAATACACAACAAATGCCAGAAAGCGAATTACCTCCTATGGAATAATTCGTCATAAATAATATGTAAAAATGCCAGCTTGTCATAAAGCTGGCATTTTTGTTTATTATCTGTCAGCCTTTATTAAATGGCATATTTTTGGTAATGCTAAAACTGTAACTTTAAAATAAGAATTATGGCAATAAATATTAAACCATTAGCAGATCGAGTGCTTGTTGAGCCACAAGCCGCTGAAACAAAGACGGCTTCTGGAATTATTATTCCAGAAACAGCAAAAGAGAAACCACAAAGAGGTAAAGTAGTAGCTGTTGGAAATGGAAAAAAAGACCACACCATGACTGTAAAAGAAGGAGACATGGTATTATATGGTAAATATGCAGGTACAGAATTAAAACTTGAAGGTACTGATTATCTCATTATGAGAGAAGATGACATTCTTGCAATTGTTTAATAATTTCTTGTAAAACTAAAAACTTAAAAAAATGGCTAAAGACATAAAATTTAATTTAGAAGCTAGAGACGGAATAAAGCGTGGTGTTGATGCACTAGCTGATGCAGTAAAAGTAACTCTTGGTCCTAAAGGTAGAAATGTAATCATTTCAAAATCTTTTGGAGCTCCTGTTGTAACCAAAGATGGAGTTAGCGTTGCTAAAGAAATTGAATTAAAAGACGCACATGAGAATATGGGTGCGCAAATGGTAAAAGAAGTTGCTTCAAAAACTAATGATTTAGCTGGAGATGGAACAACAACTGCAACTGTATTAGCACAAGCTATTGTAAAAGAAGGGCTAAAAAACGTTGCAGCAGGTGCCAACCCAATGGAATTAAAGAAAGGAATTGACAAATCTGTTGAAGCGATTACTAAATTTTTAGAGGATCAAGCTGAAGCAGTTGGAGATTCTTCTGATAAAATTAAGCAAGTAGCCTCAATCTCTGCCAACAACGATGAGCATATTGGAGAATTGATAGCTGAAGCTTTTGGAAAAGTTGGTAAAGAAGGTGTAATTACAGTTGAAGAAGCAAAAGGAACTGAAACTTACGTTGATGTTGTTGAAGGTATGCAATTTGACCGTGGTTACTTATCGCCTTACTTTGTAACTGATAGTGAAAAAATGGTAGCTGAATTAGAAAGTCCACAAATTTTAATTGTGGATAAGAAGATTACAGCTATGAAAGACTTATTACCTATCCTTGAGCCTGCTGCGCAAAGCGGTAAGCCGTTATTAATTATTGCTGAAGATATTGAAGGAGAGGCTTTAGCCACTTTGGTGGTAAACAAATTAAGAGGTTCTTTAAAAATTGCTGCTGTTAAAGCACCAGGTTTTGGAGATCGAAGAAAAGCTATGCTAGAAGACATAGCTATTTTAACTGGTGGAACTGTAATTTCTGAGGAAAGAGGCTTTACTTTAGAAAATGCAACAGTTGATATGTTGGGTCAAGCTGAAAATATTACTATTGACAAAGACAATACTACAATTGTAAACGGTGCAGGGGATTCTGATAATATCAAAAACAGAGTTAACCAAATCAAATCTCAAATTGAATCTACAACAAGTGACTACGATAAAGAAAAACTGCAAGAACGCTTAGCTAAATTAGCTGGAGGTGTAGCTGTTCTTTATGTTGGAGCTGCTTCTGAAGTTGAGATGAAAGAGAAAAAGGACCGTGTTGATGACGCACTTCATGCTACAAGAGCAGCTGTTGAAGAAGGAATTGTAGCTGGTGGTGGTGTTGCTTTAGTTCGTTCAATTGAAGCATTAAAATCATTGAAAGCCGCAACACCAGATGAAGAAACAGGAATTCAATTGGTAGCAAAAGCCATTGAAGCTCCAATGCGAACTATAGTTGAAAACGCAGGTGGTGAAGGTTCTGTTGTAATTAATAAAGTTAGAGAAGGTGATAAAGGCTTTGATGCTAAATCTGGAACTTACGTGAATATGTTTGAGGCTGGAATAATTGATCCTAAGAAAGTTACTCGAGTTGCCTTAGAAAATGCAGCTTCAGTTTCAGGAATGATTTTGACTACTGAATGTGCTCTAATTGATCTGCCAGAAGATAATGAAGGTGGAGGAGCCCCTGGAGGAATGCCAGGAATGGGTGGCGGAATGCCAGGAATGATGTAATTCACAAATTCAATACAAATAACAAAAGCCCGTTGCAAATTTTGCAACGGGCTTTTTAATATGAATTAAGCAATAGAATTATTGCTTAATTAATTTTCTAACCACCATGTGATCTCCTATCTTAGAAGATACCATATAAACACCATCTTTTAGATCAGAAATATCTAATGTTGTATTTACCTGTTGAACAGATTTCACCAACCTTCCTGAAATATCAAATATTTTCACTTCATCAACTTGAAGTTTAGACTCAATAGTTAATACATTTCTAGCAGGGTTTGGATACATTGAAAAACCAACTTCAGCCTCAAATTCTTCACTAGATAAACTTTCTTTGCTAAAGTAAACATTATCGATGTAAACTTCTAAAGAACCTGTTGGTGTTCCAGAGAAAATAATCTGAGAAATAGCATCTCTATTCGTCAAAAGATTACTTGGATCTGTAACAAGGTCTGCATCTGCGAAATCTGCTAAAGGTATTTCTAAACTTACCCATTCGTTGTTTGCTATTTCAAAAGCAATCTCACCTTCATTATCTAAATCTTCCCCAATAAAGTTGGCTAACTTAACCCTAAATAATTCAGCATTGTTTGACCATACATCAACGTGAAAGAAATCATATTCTGTTGCATCAACAGGAGCTCCAAAAGTTTCTGCTCCAGCAAAGTCAAGATTGAAATAGCGTTTAGTGTCCACACCTTGAATTTGAAGATCTTCCAACTGTGCCTGAGACCATTCAGTTAACCATGTGTCTACAGGATTGTCTGTGTATGCATTGCTAAATAAGCTATATACATCCTCCTCATCTTCTGTGGGTGTTGGAGCAGGCTCCATAGGTTCTTCGTCTCCTGGTTCAGAATTGTCATTATGTTCACCAAAAGAAATATTATCAAAGTATACTACATTGTCACTATCTCTATTTTGAAAATCTGGAAAAACAATAATTTGATCTAAGGGTCCTCCTTCTCCATCAGGTGGATTAATATAATCTGAAAAATCAAATGTTAGCTCTTCCCATTCGTTAGTTACAGTGTTAGAAACTAATAATTCTGGTTGAGCCCATCCAGCAGGGTTGGCAAATTTAATTCCTACATTACTAATTTCTGACTTCCATACCATAATAGTAATAATTCTATTGTCATCGTCCCAAGTAAAAGGACCTAAATCCATGCCTCCACTTTGCGATTCACATCCAGCGAATGGTTGTCCAGCTTCTAAAGCTGTAAATTGAGCTACTTTATCGGAAGTATTGATCCCTGATGGATCTGGATTATCAATTATTTCTAAATCAGGATTTGATTCATTTTCAAATACTGTCCAAGTCCAGTCGGCGCCGATTCCATCATCTTCAAAATCGATAGGACCATTTTGACCAATTGCCATTAAGCAAGTCATCATAAAAAGTGTAATAGTAAATTTTTTCATTTTAAAATATTTTTGTTTTGCATATTGCAAAATTAATTTATTGCAAAGTAGGGTTAATAAATCGTAAAAAATAATTTAAAAACACTACTTAAACCATACAAAAAACTGTTTCACCTAATAAATCATAGTGTTTGAAGCTTTCTACACTATACAGGAGGCAAATTAGTAACTAGAAAAAAAATTCAAAACTTTAAAATAACGGTTAGGCTTTAAATTTTTTATAAAATTTTGAAATGAATTATGCCTACTCAATTGATTAACTTACATTTCATTTTTTAAATTTACACGTTATGCGTATTTCAATTTACACCATTTTTACAATTTTTATTCTTCAAACTTCATTTTATAGCCAAGAGCCAAATTTTCAAAACGAACCTAATGTAACTAACCATCGTATTAATATCAATGGAACAAAAATTGAATATTCTGCTGAAGCTGGATTTCAAGAAGTATTTGATTCAAAAGATGAAGCTATAGGAAGTTTATTTTACACCTATTATCAAAGAACAAACAACAAAAGTGATAATAATAGACCATTAGTAATTTCATTTAATGGTGGACCAGGTTCAGCATCAGTTTGGATGAATATAGCCTATACTGGACCACGCATCTTAAATATAGATGATGAAGGCTTTCCCGTACAACCTTATGGTGTAAAAGAAAACCCTTACAGCATTTTAGATGTTGCTGATATTGTGTATGTAAACCCGATAAATACTGGTTATTCAAGAGGCTACAAAGATGAAAATGGAAATATAAAAAAAGAGCAATTTTTTGGTGTTCAGGAAGACGTAAGTTACTTAGCTAAATGGATTTCTCAATTTATCACTAACCAAAACCGATGGCTTTCTCCTAAATACTTGATTGGCGAAAGTTATGGAACTACTCGTGTTTCAGGCTTAGCCTATCAACTACAAAATTCTCATTGGATGTACCTAAATGGGGTTATTCTTGTTTCTCCAACTGAACTAGGAATGGACAGAAATGGACCTGTAGAAATAGCAAATAGAATTCCTTACTTTACAGCTGCTGCATGGTACCATGAGAAACTCCCTGCAAATCTTCAATCTTTAGAACTTGAAGAAGTATTAGCCCAATCTGAAGAATTTGCCATCAACCAACTAACACCTGCTTTAGTTAGAGGCAACTCTTTGAGCAATGTTGAACGATTGAAATTAACTGAAGAAATGGAAAAGTTAACTGGTATTGATCAACAAGTTTATCTACAGCATAATTTAGAATTACCTTTTAATTATTTTTGGAAAGAATTATTGAGAGAAGAAGGATATACTATTGGAAGATTAGATTCAAGATATAAGGGCACTGATGAAAAAGAAGCTGGAGATAAACCAGAATACAATGCTGAATTGAGTTCATGGCTTCATTCATTTACTCCTGCAATTAATTATTACTTAAGGAATGATTTAAAAATAGAGACTTCAGCAGAATACCTTATGTTTGGCAATGTTTATCCTTGGGACAGAACAAAAAACAATAATACTGGAAAACAGTTAAGAAGAGCTATGACCCAAAACCCAAACCTAAGAGTTTTAATTCAAGCAGGTTATTTTGATGGAGCTACAACCTATTTTAACGCCAAGTACAACATGTGGCATATAGATGAAAGTGGTAAACTAAATGATCGGTTTGAATTTAAAGCTTATGAAAGTGGCCATATGATGTATTTACGAAGAGAGGACTTGAAAAAATCGAATGAGGATGTAAGAACTTTTATCCTTGAGACTATGGAAGAATCCTATTCTGGACCAGCTAAATATTAAACATTTCAATCATTTTAAAAGGATATGCAATAAAAAAATTACATATCCTTTTAAAAAACTTAGATATAATTATATGCTCGTAATTAAATCTCTACTGTATTCAAGATTCAATGACGTATTGAAAAAAAAAATTATTTCACGCCAATAACTTTTAAGATTTCTGATACTTTTTCCTCATAACTACATAGTACACTAACGGAACTACCAATAATGTTAAGAAGGTTGAAACAATGGTTCCACCCATGAGCGATAGGGCTAATCCCTGAAAAATAGGATCGAATAAAATGGCTACCGCTCCAATAACAACGGTTCCTGCCGTCAATAGAATAGGCGTTGTTCGTACGGCTCCCGCTTCAATGATGGCTTGCTTGAAAGGAATGCCGTCGTTTAGGCGAATTTCAATAAAATCGATGAGCAATACCGAATTTCGAACCATTATTCCGGCAAGGGCAATCATCCCTATGAAGGAAGTGGCTGTAAAAAATGCTCCAAATATCCAATGCGCTAAAATTATTCCTACCAACGAAAGCGGTATAGCAATCATCATTACAATTGGCGAACGGAAGCTTTGGAACCAACCTACAATAAGCATGTAAATAATGAAAATTACTCCGATAAATGCTATTCCTAAATCGCGGAAAACCTCTAATGTAATTTGCCATTCGCCATCCCATTTTACAGAATAATCGTCTGTATCTACGGGGATTTCGGTGTACAATTCTTCAATAGAATAACCTTCTGGAAGGTGCATGTCTTTTAAATATTTTTCCATGCCTAAAATGGCATACACGGGACTTTCTAAATCGCCTGCCATTTCTGCGGTTACGTAAACTACACGGCGTTTGTTTTTTCTAAAAATACTCTTTTCAATAGGTTGCTCTACTACCTTTACCAAGTCGCCAATTTCAACTGCGTTTCTGTTTTCAGCAATTACTTTTAATTGAAGTAGCTGGTCTAAGTCGGCTTTATCTTCATTTTTGGTGGTAAAAACAATGCCTACGTTTTGGTTGGAATTTTCACGGTAAGCTTGAGCAATGGCGTGTTCGCCTAAACTTAGTTGCATAGCATTAACCAATTGAGCGGGAGCAATTCCTTCTAAACTGGCTCTTTCTCGGTTAATTTCGAAGTGAAGTTCTTTTTGGTCGGCTTCTACACGCCAATCTATATCTACTACATCCTGCGTTTCACTCAGGATTTCTTTAATATTTCTAGCAATATTAATTTGTTCGTTGTAGTCTGGACCGTAAACCTCTGCCACAATAGTTGAAAGTACGGGAGGTCCAGGTGGAACTTCTACAATTTTAATGTTAGCTCCGTAAGCGTCGCCAATTTTTTGTACGTCTTCCCTAAAGGTTTTGGCAATATCATGACTTTGTTCACTGCGTGAATCTTTATGGGTAATATTCACCTGAATATCGGCCATTCTAACTTCATTTCGTAAATCGTAATGCCTTACTAAACCATTAAAAGTAATAGGCGAAGCGGTTCCTACATAGGTTTGGTAATTAACTACTTCGGGTCTATTTTTAACGTAAGCCGCAATTTCCTGAGTCACAGCGTTGGTACGTTCAAGTGTGGTTCCTTCGGGTAAATCGATGACAATTTGAAATTCATTTTTATTGTCGAATGGAAGCATTTTTACCAATACCGATTGGTTGAGAAACAAAAACACTGAAGCCAATAACAGTAAGGTTATTCCTCCAATAAATCCCCAGCGTTTGGCTCTACTTTCCAGCATTGGACGCTGAATTTTATTGTACAACTTGTAAATTTTAGTTTGTTGTAAATCTTTGTCTTCTTCACCAAAAGTGTAGGTTTCTAACTCTTCAACTTCGTTTTCTTCTTCGTCATCGGTGAGCTGTTTTCCATCCTTTTTCAAAAAATGATAAGCTAAATAAGGAACAATGGTAAGCGCAATAAACAGGGATAAAATCATGGTAATGGAAGCGCCAATAGGCATCGGGCTCATGTAAGGTCCCATTAATCCGCTTACAAAAGCCATGGGAAGTACCGAAGCAATAACAATAAAAGCGGCTAAAATAGTAGGGTTTCCTACTTCGTTAATGGCATAAATGGCTGCTTTGCGCAGAGACATTTTTTTCATTTTAAAATGTCGATGCATGTTTTCGGTAATAATAATGGAATCATCTACCACAATTCCTGTAATAAAAATCAAAGCAAAAAGAGTAATTCTGTTCAAGGTATAGTCGAACAAATAATAACTAAGCATAGTTAAGGCGAAGGTAATGGGCACGGAAATAAAGACCACTAATCCACCACGCCAACCCATAGAAAGCATAACCACTAAGGTAACCGCAATAATGGCACTTAATAAGTTAAAAAGTAAATCGGATACTTTATCTGAAGCGGTTTCTCCATAATTTCTGGTAATTTCTAATTTTACCTCCTCAGGAATGATGTATTTTTCCCAGCCTTCTTTTTGTGCCACAATAGCCTCGGCAACTTGCATTGCATCAGCGCCTTTTCGTTTGGCTACAGAAATAGTAACGGCTGGATAGGAAGACGGCATTTCTTGTTGCGCATTGACGCCTGCTCCATACCCAAAACTAACGTAATTTTTTGGCGTTTCAGGACCTTCGGAAACTTGTGCAATTTGATGTAAATAAACAGGTTGCTGTTGAAAAGTTCCTACAATCACTTGTTGTAAATCCTCAGGCGTTGAAAGAAAATTTCCTGCTGAAATTCGAATTTCTTCATCGTTTTTTTGAATGTTTCCACTGGAGGCTTGACTGTGGTTGGCTTGAATCATTTCGGTTACTTTCAAAATGTCTAGTCCATAGTTCGCCATCAGTTGGTGGTTCAATTCAATTTGAAGTTGTTTACTTCGTCCGCCAATGGTCTGGGTAGTTGAAACATTTTCTACTTTTTCAATTTCAACAATTAATTCGTTAGCTAATTGGTTGAGTTGGTAATCGTCATAGGTTTCGCTAAAAAGACTAATTCCCAAAACGGGAACATCGTCTATGGAGCGAGTTTTTATGAGTGGTTGAGTCACTCCTTGTGGCATCAAATCCATGTGACGCATAATTTCGTTGTGTAATTTTACATACGAACGCTCAATGTCCTCTCCTACGTAAAATTGAACAATTAACATTCCTTGTTCTTTCATGGAAGTAGAATACACATACTCAACTCCATCAATATTAGAAATGATGCGCTCCAGTGGAAGCATCACACGATTTTCAACTTCCTTTGGACTTGCGCCTGGGTAACCAACAAAAATGTCGGCCATGGGCACATCTATTTGTGGTTCTTCTTCTCTTGGAATTAATAAAGATGCGTAAATTCCTACTGCCAAAAACACCACCATTAATAGTATAGTGATTTTTGAGGTTAAAAACGCATTGGCTAATTTTCCTGCTATACCGTTTTTCATTTTATTTAGTATTTAGTACTGTGTACAAAGTATTAAGTATTTTTTTGTTTATGAATTCTGAAAATTTTATTTGTTAGTAATCTTCATTTGTATGTTTTGTTTTATGTATGTTTTTTTTCAAGTTCGAGCCCATCGACTTTGCTCAAGATAAACTCCATCCAGAATTGGTCGGTTCTCGACTCCGCTCGAACTTGAAACAAGATTGAAAAACGTCACAAACAATTAAATAAAATTTTTAATTTTAAGGGGAGCAAACTAACAAGGATTATCACTTAAAACGAAATTTTAATCCCGTTATACAGCTTTGAAGTGGCAGAAGTAATAATTTGCTCTTCTGCATGTAAACCGCTAAGCACTTCCACTTTATTGCCATGTTGAGCGCCTGTACGAACCCAACGCAGCAATGCCGTGTTTTGTTGACTAAGCACATAAATCCCTTTTAACTCCCCACGGCGAACAATGGCCGACTGAGGAACAAAAATTCCTTTTGAAGTTCGGTCCGTTGCTAATTGTAAACTTGCATTCATTCCAGCAAATAGATTCTGATTTTCTGTTGAAATAAGGCTTGCTTTTACACGGTATTGTCCGCCGGTTGTTGTTGAAGAAGCACTTACTTCTGAAATAACAGCCTTATGTTTTTCTGAAGAATTTGCCAATTGAACAACAACTGAATCATTTTGTTTAAAATGTTGAATATCGCGTTCCGAAACTGAAACTTCCAACTCAAATCCGCCTTTACCCTCCAATTGAAGCATGGCATGTTGTGGATTAGCTAAATCGCCTTTCTGTACATTTTTAGCGGTAATTACTCCCGCAAAAGGAGCTTTAATTTCAAAGTACTTTAATTCCGAATTGATTTCCTGCAATTGTTGAAGCGTAGCTTGTTTCTTCGCTTTAATAGAAGCCAATTGCAACTCGATATTTTCCAATTCTTTTGCTGAAATGCTTTGTTTTTCTCGCAAGTTTTGATAACGTTCCACATCCCGTTGGGTATTGCTAAGTTGTGCATTTACTTGTTGCAACTGGGCTTCAACTTGCGCTTTTTTAGCTTGTAAATCGGCATTATTTAAACAAACAAGCAATTGACCTTGCTCAACCACATCGCCTGTTTTTACAAACACATCCTCAACAAAACTCGATCCGCGTGTGCGAATGCTTGTTGATTTTGCTGCTTTTATTTTTCCTTGAAAAGTCAAACTCTTCGGGAGTTCGGTAAGTGGGTTTTCTACTTCAACAGCAATGCTGGTTTCAGTTGAGGTCTTGTCTTCTTTTTTCTTTCCACAGCTAAAAAGCATGCTGGATGCAAAGATGACTATTCCGATGGTGTAGGTTATTTTATTCATTTTAATTAGTATTAAGTATCAAGTATTGAGAATTAAGTATTAAGTATTAAGAACAACGTAAGTTGTATTGCTAGTTTGTCAAATTGCTTTATGTTCTCGGTGTCTTTATAGTGAAAATAAAGTTTCGGTGAGACTAAGAGCGTGAAGATTTTTAATTAACATTTCCTAAAAATTGAACTTGCAGTTGTGCTAAATTAAATTCGAAAATGGACTGATTGTACAGTAACTCTTGGTTGGCAAGTTGCACTTCGGCGTTGAGTAAATCAGTAGTTCTTTCAAGTCCTTCTTCAAAGCGGTTTTTTCGGATGTCGAAGGCTTCTTGAGCCTGCTCTAAGGAAAGCGCGTTTCGGTTCATTTTTTGTTCAGCTTCAACTAGGCTTCGTTTGGCTTTGTCTAACTCAATTTGTGCAGAAGCTTTATAATCTTCAGCCTCTAATTTAGCTTGTTGCAGTTGTGCTTTCATTTGTTGATTTTTGGCGATTCTACTTCCGCCCTCAAATAAATTCCAATTCAGCGAGGCTCCAACAAAAAAGTTTTGAGCGCCTGTTCCAAATACATCTTGGTCAAAATACTGTACATTTCCAAAAGCATTTAAAGTTGGTAAATACATCATTCCGGCGGATTTCTTCATTTTTTCGTAAGCTTCAACACTTAAATCCATAGCCAATACATCACTTCGGTCTACCAAACTTGTTTCGTTTATATCAGAAGTAAGTTTCATTTCCAATTGGTTTTCTGGAGAAAGTAATTCTCCTTCTTCATTCATCATATAATGCATATAATCAGAAATAGAAACTAACTCATTATTGGCTTGCTGAAGTGCATTTTCTACTTCGTTAAGTCGAACTTTTGCACTTAATAAATCCGACTTCACCAATAATCCTTCTTCGTAAAAATCTTCGATGCTTTTTAGGTTGGCTTCTGCTGTAGCTTTCGATTTCTCCAACACTTC
Organism: Flavobacteriaceae bacterium; assembly: GCA_003564185.1. GTDB lineage: Bacteria > Bacteroidota > Bacteroidia > Flavobacteriales > Flavobacteriaceae > Psychroflexus. The sequence continues at coordinate 51,892 of PXFS01000023.1, read as the reverse complement.
AACACTTTTGTAGGCCAATTGAAGTTGCATATACAAACGCTCGGCTTGCAAGAGTAAAGCTTCTTTTTTGAAAATGTTTTGTTGCTGTTGGGCTTCTGCTCTGTTTTTTAAAGCTGAACGCATCACTAACTTATCGAAATTTAACAGTGGTTGTTCTACTTGAAAAGTAGTCACGAAGTTAGAAACCGGTGATGGGTTGTTAAGGTTGTTTATAGCGAAATCACTTTCGGAAAAAACACCTTGATTTAACAACGTACCAAAAGCCATTACAGGATTATCGGTACGATAGGCAGTGTGCGAGGCACTCAATTGTGGAAGAAAAGCCGCATTGGTTTCGCGGTATTCTGCCCTCATCTGCAAGTATTCCTGCTCGTTGGCTTGCAGGCTCTGGTTGTTTTGTTCTATTTTGCTTTTGAATTCATCTAAACTAATGGGTTGCTTTGGTTGAGCGAGCCCTATGCTAGAAATGAAAACCAAAAGAATAACTATATTATACTTCATATCACTTTAATTTATAGGGCAAAATTAAAGTGATAGGAGATGTCTATCGGTAACTTGAGTTACTCATATCAATGATTATCAAAAAAAATGATTTTTATCATTTTTCAAAATTTAAAATTCTGATTTTATAATGCTTAGAATTGAACACCAATGCAGATTCAACAAGGTAAAATATAAAAATTAGAGAACTTTATTCAGAAAATTAGTTAGATTGATTGATTAAAAAATCTTGAATTATTCAAGTAAATGCAGCTTTTTGTATGAGTTTTTTAATGAGCAAAAGTTCAACTTTGCATAGTATAAATAAAAAAGGAGAAATTAAAATTTCTCCTTTTTTATAATTTTTAGTTGAAAGTTTATTCAACTATGAATTTACCTTTCATTAGAGCTACATGTCCAGGAAATGAACATATGAAATCATACTCTCCTTTTTCCGGAGCTGTGAAAGTTACTGTTGTAGTCTCTCCACCACCAATCATTTCTGTATGAGCTATAACGTCATCACCAGCATCTTCTGGAATATAGTCATTATCTGCAGCACCGGCAGCACGTTCACCAAAAGCCATTATGTCAATTCCTTGACTAAGCAAGACAAAGTTGTGACCCATAGCTTGTTTACTCATTTCACCAACATGCTTAAGGGTTAACTCAATTTCACTTCCAGCTTTAGCTTTCAATTCTTTTTTATTGAATTTCATTTGATCACTACCTTCAATAGTTAGTTTAAGCAAATCCGAATCTTCATCACCATTTTCTGAGGATGACTCTGTAGAGGTTGTTTCTCTTTGCTCTGTTTGGCCACCAATACTAACCGATGATTCCTTTTTCTCTTCTTTTTCTTCTCCGCCACATGCCACTAAGCTTAGAGCTAATAACATTGACATTGTTAATTTTATAATTTTCATTTTTTTTTTATTATTCTGTTACTATAATATTCACTTCAGCACTCATTTGCTCTCCATAAGATTGATGATATCCATTTGCATATTGCATTACAATCTTGTATTCTCCTGGTTCTAAATCAAGTTCTGCTTCTGTTTGTGCATCACCATAATGAAGATTTTCTTCATCCATTGGAATAGTTTCTCCAGTTTCGTAATAATCACGATTTATAAGGATATGGTGATGTCCACTGTTTTCAATTAAATCACCTGCAGGGTCTAAAGCCATACCTTCAACTCCCATTTCTACTTTAAAAGGGCTTTTAACCTTATCACCAGGCTTTAGGTTTTTAAAGTATACTTTTCCATCTTCTGGTACTGCTAGATAATCAACGTCCTCATCGACTTTTTTAGTAGATTCCATTTCATTTTGATTTTCTACTTCTTCCTGAACTTTTACTTCTGAGTCTGCAGAACCTTTATTTTCATTATTGCATGAGTACATCAAAAATGATGTGACAAATAAGAGTGAAAGTAACCTCAATGTTGCATTAAAATTTATATAAGTCATGATTTATCTTTTTTCAATATTAACAAAAGCTCTGTGATTTTCTCCAGTATAAACCTGTCTAGGTCTTCCTATTGGCTCTTTTTTCAATCTCATTTCTCTCCATTGGGCAATCCAACCTGGTAATCTACCTAATGCAAACATTACAGTAAACATATCTGTTGGAATACCTAGAGCTCTGTAGATGATACCAGAATAAAAGTCTACATTTGGATAAAGTTTTCGGTCTACAAAATAATTATCTTCTAAAGCTTCTTTCTCTAATCCTTTTGCAATATCAAGTACTGGATCTTCTATACCTAGATTACCTAAAACTTCATCGGCAGACTTCTTTATTATTTTAGCACGTGGATCAAAGTTTTTGTAAACACGGTGTCCAAACCCCATTAATCTAAATGGATCGTTCTTATCCTTAGCTTTAGCCATAAACTTTTTAGTATCTCCACCATCTTCTTTTATTGCTTCTAGCATTTCTATGACTGCTTGATTAGCTCCGCCGTGAAGAGGGCCCCATAATGCAGAAACTCCGGCAGAAATAGAGGCAAATAACCCAGCATGAGAAGATCCTACAATTCTTACAGTAGAGGTTGAACAGTTTTGCTCATGATCTGCATGCAAGATTAATAGTTTATTTAGAGCAGATGCTACCACTGGATCAACTTGATAATCTTTATTAGGCTTTTTAAACATCATTTTTAAGACATTCTCAACATATCCAAGCTCATTATCTCCATAGTCTAAAGGATGTCCCGATTTCTTTCTTAATGCCCATGCACAAATCACTGGGAACTTTGCAAGAATTTTTATGATGGCTTTATACATGTCTTCTTCAGAATCTACATTGACAGAAGAAGGGTTAAAAGCAATTAAAGCACTTGTAAGAGAGGAAACTACACCCATTGGATGAGCTGACTTCGGAAAACCATCTAAAATTTTCTTCATTTCCTCATCAACATGAGATTCTTCCTTAATATCATCAAAGAATTTGTTCAGTTGATTTTGCGTTGGTAGCTCTCCAAAAATTAGTAAATACGCTACTTCAAGAAAACTGGCATTGTCGGCTAATTCCTCAATACTATAACCCCTATACCTGAGCACACCTTCTTCCCCATTAAGAAAAGTTATACCACTTTGGCATGAACCTGTGTTTTTAAAGCCAGGATCTACGGTAATTAACCCCCCAGATTGTCCTCTTAACTTGGAAATATCAATGGCATTTTCATTTTCTGAACCTGTTACCACTGGCAATTCATATTTTTCACCATTAAATTCTATAGTAGCATTCATTTATATAAGTTTTATTTATTATTAGAATTGCAACAAATTTACAAAATTAAGGCTTAAAACAGATATAAAAACGAAGGAATCCACCTATTTAAAAAACAATCTTTTGTTAATTTTCTAAATAGAGTAGATTCCTTAATATTGAATTAACAAATACGGTTTAGAAATCTAAACGGAAAGCAAGTTTTTGCGGAAATGTGGCTGTATTTCCTAGCTCTTCTTCAATACGTAAAAGTTGATTATATTTAGCCATTCGATCACTTCGAGAAGCTGAACCTGTTTTGATCTGTCCTGTTTCTAATGCTACTGCAAGATCAGCAATGGTATTATCTTCAGTTTCACCAGAACGGTGAGAGATTACTGAAGTATATCCAGCTTTGTGAGCCATATTGACAGCGGCTATCGTTTCAGTTAAAGTACCAATTTGATTAACTTTAATAAGTATTGAATTAGCAATACCTTCGTTAATTCCTCTGGAAAGCTTTTCTACATTTGTTACAAACAAATCATCTCCAACAATTTGCACACGATCACCAAGTTCGTCAGTCAATAGCTTAAAACCATCCCAATCATTTTCATCCATAGCATCTTCAATAGAGATAATTGGATAGTTATCTACTAATTCTTTCAAGTAAGCTACTTGCTCTTCTGCAGTTCTTTTAACCCCCTTATCCCCTTCAAATTTGGTATAATCGTACATCCCATCAACATAAAATTCAGCAGCAGCACAATCTAAAGCAATAAATACTTCTTTACCAAAAGCATATCCTGCTTTTTCAACAGCTTTTTTAATTGATTCTAAAGCATCTTCTGTACCCTCTAGAGCTGGCGCAAAACCACCTTCATCACCAACAGCAGTTGAAAGCCCTCTTTCTTTAAGTACTTTTTTAAGCTGATGAAATATTTCTGTTCCAATTTTCATGGCTTCAGAAAAGGAATTAGCCATTACAGGCATAATCATAAATTCTTGAAATGCAATTGGAGCGTCACTATGTGATCCTCCATTAATAATATTCATCATTGGCACAGGCAAAGTAGAAGTTTTTACCCCACCTATATATCTATAAAGTGGCATACCTAAATCTTCAGCAGCTGCTTTAGCACAGGCAATTGAAACTCCTAGTATTGCATTAGCCCCTAATTTTGCTTTATTTGATGTGCCATCTAAATCTATTAGTAACTGATCAATTTCCTCTTGATCAAAAACAGAAACACCCAATAATTTCTCAGCAATTAGATGATTTACATTATCAACTGCTTTAAGCACCCCTTTACCCAGGTAATCATCACCCCCATCTCTTAGCTCTACTGCCTCATGCTCTCCAGTTGACGCACCAGAAGGAACTGCAAATCTTCCTAAAGCTCCATTTTCAGTGGTTACATCTACTTCTATAGCAGGATTTCCTCTTGAATCAAATATTTGTCTTGCGTGAATATCTAAAATTGCACTCATAAAATTATAGTTTTTGTTTAGTGCAATTTACAAATAAATCTACATTCAATCTTAAATTAAGGGAAATCAGATGATAATTTATTGCAACTAAAACGTTTGCTGTGAATAATTATTAGGTCTTACGCTCTATCATTTTGATAAAATCATCAAAAAGATAAGTAGCATCATTAGGTCCTGGACCGGCTTCTGGGTGGTATTGAACACTAAAACAATCTTTATTTTTTAATTGAATTCCTGCTACCGAATTATCATTTAAATGAAGATGTGTAATTTCAATCTGAGGATGATTTTCTGCTTCCTCATAACTCACACTAAATCCATGATTTTGAGAGGTGATTTCTGATTTTCCAGTTAGGAGATTCTTAACTGGGTGATTTATACCTCTATGTCCATGATGCATTTTAAACGTACTAATGCCCATAGCCAAAGAAATAATTTGATGACCAAGACATATACCAAATAAAGGATAATCATTATCCAATATCTTTTTAACTTCTTCTACAACTGAATTTAATGTTTTTGGATCACCAGGACCATTAGAGAGAAAAAATGCATCAGGTGCAAAAGCTTTCATTTCTTCAAAGCTTGAATTCCAAGGAAAAACCTTTAAAAAACAATTACGTTTTTCAAGATGTCTCAAGATATTGTGTTTAACTCCTAAATCTAGTACAGCCACTTTAAATTTAGCATTACCTTCTGTATTTAGTTCATAGGGTTTTTTGGTAGACACTTTAGAAGAAAGCTCTAATCCAGCCATACTTGGATGCTGGTTTAATTGATTTTTTAAGCTATCAATATCATCAACATTTGTGCTAATTACAGCATTCATAGCTCCATGCACTCGAATGTATTCTGTTAGTGCACGTGTATCTATATCGGAAACGGCATGAATTGAAAATTTAGCTAAAAAATCTTCTAAAGATTGATCTGAGTCAACACGTGATGGATTGTAGGAGAAATTCTTACAAACTAAACCAGCTATTTTTACCGAATCAGACTCAGATTCGTTTTGGTTAACTCCATAGTTACCTATATGGGCGTTTGTAGTAAGCATGATTTGACCAAAATAAGAGGGGTCTGTAAATATCTCTTGATAACCCGTCATACCAGTATTGAAGCAAATTTCACCAAAACTAGTAAAATCAAGATTAGCAACAGCTTTTCCAATAAATAATGTACCGTCTTCAAGTAATACAACTGCTTTTTTATTTTTAGTATAGTTCATAATTTGAGGTATTTAAAAAGGGCTTAAAAAAAAGGGACAAGCAAAAAAGCTTATCCCTCTATATTATCAACAAATAAACATATGATTATTCATTTGTCTTAGCATCATCTTCTGTAGTAGTTTCTGAAGTTGATTCAGTTGCTACTTGATCAGTAGTACTTTGCTTTTTACCAGCTCTACGCGTAGATTTTTTCTTTTTGGCTCCATTTGGATTATAAAGCTCATTAAAGTCAACTAATTCTACCATTGCCATTTGAGCATTATCTCCTAAACGATTACCTAATTTGATAATTCTTATATAACCACCAGGGCGGTCAGCTATTTTAGGAGCAACTTCTCTAAATAATTCACTTACGGTTTCTTTGTTTCTCAATTTGGAGAAAACTAACCTTCTATTATGAGTAGTGTCTTCTTTAGACTTGGTAATGATAGGCTCTGCAAATTGTCTTAGCGACTTAGCTTTAGCAACAGTTGTGTTGATACGTTTATGTTCTATAAGTGAACAAGTCATATTAGCAAGCATCGATTTACGATGTGCAGTCTTACGACTTAAATGATTAAATTTCTTTCCGTGTCTCATTTTGATATACTTTTAAGACTCTATTATTCTTTATCTAATTTATACTTGGACAGATCCATTCCGAAATCTAAGCCTTTTTCAGCAACTAATTCCTCTAATTCAGTGAGCGATTTTTTACCAAAATTTCTAAATTTCATCAGATCATTTTTATTGTACGATACTAAATCGCCAAGAGTGTCTACTTCAGCAGCTTTCAAGCAATTTAAAGCTCTTACTGAAAGATCTAAATCTACTAATTTAGACTTAAGTAATTGTCTCATATGAAGTGATTCTTCATCATACGTTTCAGCTTGAGATAATTCATCAGTCTCTAAAGTGATACGCTCATCAGAGAATAACATAAAGTGATGAATTAATGTCTTAGCTGCTTCGGTTAAAGCATCTTTAGGAAAAATTGACCCGTCGGTTTTAATTTCGAAAACTAATTTTTCGTAATCTGTTTTCTGTTCTACACGGTAATTTTCAATGCTGTACTTAACATTTTTAATTGGTGTAAAAATAGAGTCCACAAAAATAGTTCCTATGGGTGCTTTTTCATCTTTATTTTCTTCAGCAGTAACATAACCTCTTCCTTTCTCGATGGTAAGTTCCATGTTAAGAGAAACTTTTTGATCCATATTACAGATAACTAAATCTGGGTTTAAGATTTCAAAACCACTCATGAACTTTTGTAAATCTCCAGCAGTAAGTTGGTCTTTTGCATTGATATTGATACTTACTGTTTCGTTATCTAAATCTTCTACTTGTTTTTTGAAACGTACTTGTTTGAAGTTAAGTATCATTTCGGTAACATCTTCAACAACACCAGGAATCGTACTGAATTCATGCTCTACACCATCAATGCGTATAGAGGTGATTGCAAAGCCTTCTAGTGAAGACAACAGTACTCTTCTTAAAGCGTTACCAACAGTTAAACCATAACCAGGTTCTAAGGGTCTGAATTCGAAGTTGCCCTCAAAATCGGTAGATTCGATCATGATAACCTTATCGGGCTTTTGAAAATTAAATAATGCCATAATTTGAGTTCTGTTAATGATTATTTAGAGTACAATTCAACTATATATTGCTCGTTGATATTTTCTGGAATTTGTGAACGTTCTGGAACAGATACAAAAGTACCTTCCATTTTTTCAGAGTTCCAAGACATCCATTCGTATACTTGTTTGTTGTTAGCTAAAGAATCCTCGATAGCTACAAGTGATTTTGACTTTTCACGTACACCAACAACATCATTTGGTTTAACCTGATAAGAAGGAATATTTACAATTTCTCCATTTACAGTAATATGTTTGTGAGAGACTAATTGACGAGCTGCTCTTCGAGAGGGAGCTACACCAAAACGAAATACTACATTGTCTAAACGAGATTCGCAAAGTTGTAATAGTACCTCACCTGTAATTCCAGTTGAACGAGTAGCTTTTTTAAACATGTTACGGAATTGTCTTTCTAAAATACCATACGTATATTTAGCTTTTTGTTTTTCCATTAACTGTATAGCGTACTCAGATTTTTTTCCTCTTCTACGATTATTACCGTGTTGTCCTGGTGGATAATTTCTTTTCTCAAAAGATTTATCATCACCGAAAATTGCCTCACCGAATTTACGGGCTATTTTTGTTTTGGGACCAGTATATCTTGCCATTCTATTTGTATTTAATTGGGTTATGAATTAAGGTCAATCCTTCGATAACCTATATAATTTTAATTAATTAAACTCTACGTCTTTTAGGAGGACGACATCCGTTATGTGGTAATGGAGTTACATCAATAATTTCAGTAACATCTACACCTGCATTATGAATTGCACGAATAGCAGATTCTCTTCCATTACCAGGTCCTTTTACATACACTTTTACTTTTCTAAGACCTGCTTCGTGAGCCACTTTACATGCATCTTCTGCAGCTAATTGAGCAGCGTAAGGAGTGTTTTTCTTACTCCCTCTAAAGCCCATTTTTCCAGCAGAAGACCAAGAAATCACATCTCCATTTTTATTAGTTAAAGATACAATGATGTTATTGAATGAAGCAGTAACATGTGCTTCACCAAAGGCATCAACATTAACTTTACGTTTTTTATTGTTTGACTTAGCCATTCTCTAATTATTTAGTTACTTTTTTCTTATTAGCAACAGTTTTCTTTCTTCCTTTACGTGTTCTAGAATTATTTTTAGTTCGTTGACCACGTAATGGCAAACCTGTTCTATGTCTAATTCCTCTATAACAACCAATGTCCATCAAACGCTTAATATTCATAGAAACTTCTGAACGTAATTCACCTTCAATGGTGTATTGTCCAACTGCTTCACGGATGCGTCCAATCTCATCATCTTTCCAGTCAGTAACTTTGGTACTTTCGTCTACTTTGGCTGCGGCTAAAATATGTTTAGCTGTACTGCGACCAATTCCGAAGATATAGGTTAATGCTATAACTCCTCGCTTTTGTTTTGGTATATCAACACCTGCAATTCTTGCCATAATTACCCTTGTCTTTGTTTAAATTTTGGATTCTTTTTATTGATCACATACAAGCGTCCTTTTCTACGAACGATTTTGCAATCAGCACTTCTCTTTTTTATAGATGCTCTTACTTTCATGACTTTTAATATCTATAGGTTATGCGAGCCTTAGTTAAATCATAAGGACTCATTTCTAATTTTACTTTATCTCCAGGCAGAAGCTTGATATAGTGCATTCTCATTTTACCGGAGATATGAGCGGTCACAATATGACCATTCTCTAGTTCTACTCGAAACATTGCATTAGACAATGCCTCTATAATTGTTCCGTCTTGTTCTATTGAAGGTTGTTTTGCCATAATTATGCTACTGCTTTTCTGTTTTTTCCTGATTTAATTAAACCATCATAATGACGATTTAATAAGTATGAATTAACTTGTTCAATAGTATCAATTGATACCCCCACCATAATGAGTAATGAAGTACCACCGAAAAATAATGCCCAACCTTGAGTCACTCCCATCAAACTAACGATAAAAGCTGGAAATACAGCAATTAAAGCTAAGAATATAGAACCTGGAAGTGTAATTTGAGACATGATTCGATCTAAATATTCAGAGGTTTCCGTACCAGGACGGATGCCTGGAATAAATCCACCACTTCGTTTTAAATCATCAGCCATTTTATTAGTAGGAACTGTTATTGCCGTATAAAAATAAGTAAATACTATAATCAATAAGGCAAAAACTATATTGTACCAAAGACCAAACATATCATTAAATGCTGCTGTAACTCCTTGTGCTGCTTCAGAATCGGATAATCCAGCTACTGCTGCAGGAATAAACATAATGGCTTGAGCAAATATTATAGGCATTACCCCAGACGCATTTAATCGCAACGGAATAAACTGTCTTGCTCCACCAAAAGCTGCTTTTTCAAATTTACCAGAAGAATTTTTTCTAGCATACTGTACAGGTATTTTTCTAACCGCTCTCACTAACATCACACTTGCAAGAATAATTAAGAACCAAATTGCCAACTCAATCAATATCAGGATTAAACCACCATTAGATTCTGTAATTCTGGAATTAAATTCCTGTAAAAATGCTTGAGGCAATGTGGCAATTATACCTACCATAATAAGCAGTGAGATACCATTACCAATACCTTTATCAGTAATTTTCTCACCTAACCACATAGCAAAAATACACCCTGTAGTAAGAATAATTACTGAAGAAGCTACAAAGGTAAATGAGCTATCTAACATAAAAGCTGAAGATGGTAAAATATTATACAAATTATAAATATACCCTGGTCCTTGCACTAAGGTAATAGCGATGGTTAACCAACGTGTAATTTGAGTAATTTTCTTTCTACCGCTCTCCCCTTCTTTTTGAAGCTTCTGCAAATAAGGAATAGCTATTGTCATAAGCTGTACAACAATAGATGCAGAGATATAAGGCATGATTCCTAAAGCAAAAACAGAAGCGTTAGAAAAAGCACCTCCTGTAAAAGCATTAAGCAGCCCTAATAAACCACCATCTGTTTGACTTGAAAGATTTGCAAGCTCAGCAGAATCAATACCTGGAAGAACTACCTGAGCACCAAAACGATAAACAAGTAACAAACCTAGTGTTAATAAGATTCTGTTTTTTAACTCTTCAATTTTCCAGATATTTTTAAGGGTCTCAAAAATCTTCATAAAAGACGGTTTATTGTGTTATTACTTCTCCTCCAGCACCAGTAATAGCATCCTGTGCACTTTTAGTAAATTTATGAGCAGCAACTTTTAGGCTGGCTTTTAATTCACCTCTTCCTAAAATCTTAACTAAATCATTTTTCTTAATTACATTTAAGTTAACCAAAATTTCATGACTAACTTCATCAGTAATTTTTCCTTGGTCAACCAAATCCTGAAGAACATCAAGGTTAACACCTTTGTATTCTACTCTATTAGGATTCGTAAATCCAAATTTAGGAACACGTCTTTGTAACGGCATCTGCCCTCCTTCAAATCCTATTTTTTTAGAATATCCTGAACGAGATTTAGCCCCCTTATGACCTCTTCCTGCTGTACCACCAGAACCAGTAGCTTCTCCTCTACCTAAGCGTTTGCTTTTTGATTTAGTAGAACCACTAGCGGGTTTTAAATTATGTAATTCCATAAGTTATTTTTTTATTTCTTCTACAGAAACTAAGTGTTTAACCTTATTTATCATTCCTAAAATATTAGGCGTATCTGCATGTTCTACAGATTGACCTATTTTGCTTAGTCCTAATGCTTCTAGCGTAAGCTTTTGACGCTTTGGCTTTTTAATAGCACTTTTGACTTTAGTAACTTTAATTTTTGCCATTACCTAATATATTATCCGTTAAAAAGTTTATCTAAAGTAATTCCTCTTTGTTTAGCAACGGTTTCTGCACTTCTTAATTGTAACAAAGCATCAAACGTTGCTTTTACAACATTATGTGGGTTGTTAGAACCTTGGTTTTTGGATAAAACATCGTGAACACCAACAGATTCAAGAACCACACGTGCAGGACCTCCAGCTATTACCCCTGTACCAGGAGAAGCAGGAATTAACAATACTCTTGCACCGCCATACTTCCCTTTTTGTTCATGAGGTAAAGTTCCTTTATGAAGAGGAATACGTACAAGATTTTTCTTAGCGTCTTCCACAGCTTTTGATATTGCATCAGCAACTTCTTTAGATTTACCAAGTCCTTGTCCAACAACACCATTTTCGTCACCAACAACAACAATAGCAGAAAAACCAAAAGCTCTACCACCTTTTGTAACTTTAGTCACACGCTGAACGCCTACTAAACGATCTTTAAGATCTAATCCACCAGGTTTAACAATTTCTACGTTTTTATAATTCTGATACATAATTTCTTAAAATTTTAGTCCGCCCTCACGAGCGCCTTCTGCTAACGATTTAACTCTTCCGTGGTAAAGGTAACCTCCACGATCAAAACATACTTTTTCAACACCAAGTTTTAGGGCTTTTTCAGCTATAGCTTTACCCACCAAAACAGACTGTTCTACTTTAGTTTTTCCTTCTGCATCTTTTCCTAAATGAAATGTAGAGGTAGAAGTTAAAGTAACTCCATCTACATCATTTACTAATTGTGCATATATTGCCTTATTACTTCTATAAATAGAAAGTCTAGGTCTTTCTGCTGTACCAGTAATAGTTCTTCTGATACGCTTTCTAATTTTTAATCTTCTTTTTTGTTTAGAAAATGCCATAGTCTTAAATATTAAGCTGATTTACCTGCTTTTCTTCTAATATATTCACCTACATATTTAATCCCTTTACCTTTATATGGTTCAGGTTTTCTAAGTGAACGAATTTTAGCAGCTACTTGTGATACTAACTGATTATCAAAAGAAGATAATTTTACAATTGGATTTTTACCTTTTTCTGATACCGTTTCTACTTTTACCTCTGGTGCTAGTTCAATCACAACATTGTGTGAATAACCAATTGCCAAATCAAGCTTCTGTCCCTGATTTGAAGCACGGTAACCTACACCAACAAGTTCTAATTCTTTGGTAAACCCATTAGACACTCCAACAACCATGTTATTGACTAAGGCTCTATAAAGTCCATGTTTAGACTTTATGTTCTTTTTCTCTGAAGATCTTTCTAAAATCACTTCATTCTCTTCTACGCGAATACTTATATCGCTAAATTCTTGGCTTAGCTCCCCTAATTTACCCTTCACTGTAACCGTGTTGTCTTTCACCGTTACTGTTACTCCTTCGGGAATGCTTACCGGACTATTTCCTATTCTTGACATTTTATTTTAGTCTTAAAATAATTAATATACGTAACAAAGCACTTCTCCACCAACGTTTTCTCTTCTAGCCTGCTTGTCTGTCATCACTCCCTTAGAGGTTGAAACAATAGCTATACCAAGACCGTTTAAAATTCTTGGTAATTCTTTAGCAGAAGCATACTTACGTAAACCTGGTTTAGAAATACGTTGAAGCTTTTTAATGACAGGGTCATTCTCTAACTTATCGTATTTCAGTGCAATTTTAATAGTTCCTTGTTTATTGTCTTCAATAAACTTATAACTTAAGATATATCCTTGATCGAATAAAATCTTAGTTAATTCCTTTTTCAAGTTAGATGCTGGAATTTCAACTACTCTGTGAGAAGCTGCTACTGCATTTCTAACTCTTGTTAAATAATCTGATACAGGATCAATATTCATTATTCCTTTTTTTAAAAATTACCAACTTGCCTTTTTAACTCCTGGAATAAGACCCTTATTAGCCATTTCTCTAAACATTACTCGAGAAATTCCAAATTGTCTCATATACCCTTTTGGTCTTCCTGTCAATTTACAACGGTTGTGCATTCTCACAGGTGACGCGTTTTTAGGCAATTTCTGAAGCGCTTCATAATCGCCAGCTTCTTTTAAAGCTTTGCGTTTTTCAGCATATTTATCTACTGTTTTGGCACGTTTAACTTCACGTGCTTTCATTGATTCCTTTGCCATAATTAATTCTTTTTAAAGGGTAAACCTAATTCAGTTAACAAAGACTTAGCTTCCTTATCGGTATCAGCATTGGTTACAAAAGTAATATCCATTCCTGAAATTCGATTCACTTTGTCAATATCTATCTCTGGAAAGATAATTTGTTCTGTCACTCCTAAGTTATAGTTTCCACGACCATCAAAACCATTGGCTTTTATTCCATTGAAATCTCTAACACGAGGAAGTGCAGAAGTAATCAAACGATCCAAAAATTCATACATTCTATCACCGCGCAAAGTGACCATTGCACCAATAGGCATACCTTTTCTTAATTTGAAATTAGCCACATCCTTTTTTGATTTGGTAGCAATAGCCTTTTGACCTGTAATCTGGGTTAATTCATTAACCGCGTGGTCAATAAGCTTTTTGTCAGCAATAGCTTCACCAACTCCACGACTAAGCACTATCTTTTTTAATTTTGGTGCTTGCATGGTATTCTTATATCCAAATTCTTCCATTAATGCGGGAAGAACTCTGCTTGAATACTCTTCTTTTAATCTTGGTACGTAACTCATAATTAAATTACTTCATTCGTTTTTTTGGAAAATCTCACTTTCTTTCCGTTCTCTACTTTAAATCCAACACGGGTAGTGTTTCCATCTTTAGTCAAGAGAGATAAATTAGAAATATGTAAAGGGGCTTCCATTTCTTTAATTCCGCCTTGAGGGTTAGTTGCACTCGGTTTTTGATGCTTTTTAACTAAATTTGCACCTTCAACAATGGCACGAGTTTTGTCTTTTGAAAATTTCAAAATCTTCCCTTCCTTACCCTTGCTTTCACCAGCAGTAACTCTAACCTGATCTCCTACTTTAAGTTTTAACTTGTTCATTATCTAAAATTTAAAGCACCTCAGGTGCAAGTGAAACAATTTTCATGAACTGATTATCACGTAATTCTTTGGCAACTGGACCAAATACACGTGTTCCTCTCATTTCGCCAGTACCCGTTAAAAGCACACAAGCGTTATCATCAAAGCGAATATAAGAACCGTCTGGTCTTCTCACTTCTTTATTAGTTCTTACAACTACGGCAGTAGATACAGCTCCCTTTTTAATGTTTCCATTAGGAGTTGACTCTTTAACACTAACCACAATTTTATCACCTACGGAAGCGTAACGCTTCTTAGTTCCTCCCAATACACGAATAACAAGCACTTGCTTTGCTCCTGTATTATCGGCTACTCTTAATCTTGATTCTTGTTGTACCATAATTATTTAGCTCTTTCTATTACATCAACTAGTCTCCAGCACTTATTCTTGCTCAATTTTCTAGTTTCCATAATACGTACAGTGTCTCCTTCGTTACAATCGTTGTTTTCATCGTGAGCAACATATTTTTTGGTTTTCATAACGAATTTACCATATTTAGGGTGCTTCACTTTTTTTGTTTCGGAAACAACAATTGACTTTTGCATTTTATTGCTAGTCACAACTCCGACACGTTCTTTTCTTAAATTTCTTTTTTCCATTGTAAGCAGAATTAATCTAATTCTCTTTTAGTGATTTCTGTAGCTAACCTTGCTATTGTTCTTCTTGAAGCTCTAATTTGCATAGGGTTTTCAAGCGGACTAATAGCATGAGTCATCTTTAAATTTGATAACTCTTTACGAGCTTTATCAAGTTCTTCGTGTAAATCTGCTACAGATAATTCTTTAATCTCTGACTGTTTCATAATTTTCTATTCTTGATAATCTCTAGCTACTACGAATTTAGTTCTCACAGGCAACTTCTGTGCCGCCAATCTTAACGCCTCCTTAGCAACGTCCAAAGGAACACCACCTATTTCAAACATTATTCTTCCTGGCTTAACAACAGCTGCATAATGGTCTATGGCACCTTTTCCTTTACCCATACGTACCTCAAGAGGTTTTTTAGTAATAGGTTTATCTGGAAAGATTTTAATCCATAATGACCCTTCTCTCTTCATGTATCGTGTTGCAGCAATACGGGCAGCTTCTATTTGTCTTGAATTAACAAATGAAGAATCCAAGGATTTTAATCCAAAGGTACCGTTAGATAGACGATGACCTCTTTGAGAATTCCCCTTCATTCTCCCCTTCTGCTGTTTACGATGCTTAGTTCTTTTAGGTTGTAACATTTCTTACGATTTAAATTACTTTTTACGACGTTTGTTAGGACGTCTTCCTTTACTACCTTTTCTGTCTCCTTTAGAAAGACCTACGAGAGGAGAGAGCTCTCTTTTTCCGTAAACTTCACCTTTCATAATCCACACTTTAATTCCCAATCTACCATAAGTAGTATGAGCTTCCACTAAAGCGTAATCAATATCTGCTCTAAAAGTTGATAATGGAATTCTACCTTCCTTATACGACTCAGATCTTGCCATTTCAGCTCCATTCAGACGACCAGAAATTTGGATTTTTATTCCTTCTGCGTTCATTCTCATAGTTGCTGCTATTGCCATCTTAATCGCTCTACGGTAGGAAATTCTGTTCTCTACTTGTCTTGCCACACTGGTCGCTACAAGATGAGCATCTAATTCAGGTCGTTTAATTTCGTGGATATTCACCTGAACCTCCTTATTCGTAATTTTTTTAAGTTCTTCTTTAAGCTTGTCTACCTCTTGACCTCCTTTTCCAATTATAATACCTGGACGTGCCGTAGTGATAGTAACGGTTACAAGTTTTAAAGTTCGCTCAATAATTACTCTAGAAACACTAGCTTTAGATAAACGTGCAAAAATATACTTACGTATTTTGTCGTCCTCAGCTAGATTGTTTCCATAGTCTCTACCACCATACCAGTTAGACTCCCAACCTTTGATGATTCCCAATCTATTACCTATTGGATTTGTTTTTTGTCCCATCTATCTTAGCTTTCTGTGTTAATTCTTTCTCCTAATGTTATAGTAACGTGATTAGAGCGTTTTCTTATACGGTGCGCTCTACCTTGTGGCGCCGGACGTAAACGCTTTAAAACACTTGCACTATCAACTTTAATTTCTGCAATAAATAAGTTTGCATCTTCAATAGATGCTTCTGGATTTTTATTTTGCCAATTGGCAATTGCAGACAACAAAAGCTTATCTAATCTTCTAGCCGCCTCTTTAGTTGTAAATTTTAAAATTTGCAAGGCTTGCTCAACATCTTTTCCTCTAACAAGATCAGCAACTAAGCGCATTTTTCTTGGAGAAGTAGGACAATTATTAAGTTTAGCAAAAGCTACACTCATTTTTGCCTCTTTCAGCTCTTCAGCTCTATTTCTTTTACGTACTCCCATCGCTTAATTATTTTTTACCTTTATTTTTAGGACCTGTATGCCCTCTAAAAGTTCTTGTTGGAGAAAACTCACCTAATTTATGTCCTACCATATTTTCAGTTACAAAAACAGGTACAAATTGTTTTCCATTATGCACACCAATCGTTTGGCCAACAAAGTCTGGAGTAATCATAGATGCTCTTGACCAAGTCTTAATTACAGATTTTTTACCGGAATCAACACTTTGAGCTACTTTTTTCTCTAACTTATAGTGAACGAAGGGTCCTTTTTTTAATGAACGTGCCATATCTTATTTTTTTCTACGTTCTACAATATGTTTATTACTCGACTTCTTCTTAGATCTGGTTTTGAATCCTTTTGCAGGTATACCATTTCTAGATCTTGGGTGACCACCTGAAGCTCTTCCTTCACCACCACCCATTGGGTGATCAACAGGATTCATCACTACAGCTCTTGTTCTAGGTCTTCTACCCAACCATCTGCTTCTACCAGCTTTACCAGAAACTAACAATTGGTGATCACTGTTAGATACTGCACCAACCGTAGCCATACAGTCTACCAATACTAATCGAGTCTCACCAGATGGCAACTTAATAGTTGCATATTTTCCTTCTTTAGCCATCAATTGTGCAAATGTACCTGCACTTCTTGCCATACATGCTCCTTGATCAGGTCTCAACTCCACACATGAAATGATTGTTCCAAAAGGAATTTGTGACAATGGCATTGCATTACCAATTTCAATTAGGGCACCTTTTTTAGATGACATGATTTTATCACCTACTTTTAAGCCATTGGGAGCAACGATATAACGTTTTTCTCCATTTTCATATTGCAATAACGCAATAAAAGCAGTTCTGTTAGGGTCATATTCAATTGAAAGAACCTCAGCCGATACGTCAAAAACATCTCTTTTGAAGTCAATAATACGATACCTTTTCTTATGACCACCACCAATGTAGCGCATGGTCATTCTACCCTGATTGTTTCTACCACCAGATCGTTTTTTCGGAGCCAATAAAGACTTCTCCGGCTTATCAGTTGTGATGGCGTCGAAACCATTAACAACTCTAAAACGCTGACCTGGAGTAATAGGTTTTAATTTTCTTACCGACATTTTTTTTTCTTAAAGATTACTATATAAATCTATTGTTTCTCCATCCGTCACCGTAACTATTGCTTTTTTGGTAAATTTCTTTCTACCAACAACCACACCAGTTTTTGTGAAACGGCTCTTCACCTTCGGATATACGTTCATTGTACGAACACTCTCAACATTAACACCATAAGCTTCCTCAATGGCATTTTTAATTTGAACCTTGTTCGCTGAAGGCTTCACCTCAAACCAAAAAGTGTTTTTTAACTCACTGTCTTGAGTAGCCTTTTCTGTAATAATAGGTTTCAATAAAATACTCATATCTGTTGCTTATTTTGTTAAGTTACTCTCTAAAGAAGCTAAAGCAGCTTCAGAAAACACTAACATTGAATTATTCAAAATTCTGTAAGTATTTAAATTTGAAGCAGTTACAACTTTAGACTCTTGTAAATTTCGCGATGACAAATATACATTTTTATTTGACACATCCAACACAAACACTGACTTTTTATCAGCAACACCCAAATTACTAAGCATTTGCTTAAATTCTTTTGTTCTTGGTTGTTCCAATTGAATACTGTCAAGAACCATAATCTGATTATTTTTAGCCTTTTGAGCTAAAGCAGACTTTCTTGCCAAACGCTTTAATTTCTTGTTCAGTTTAAAGTGATAATCTCTCGGCCTAGGGCCAAAAATTCTACCACCACCTCTAAAAACAGGAGATTTGATACTACCAGCTCGTGCTGTACCAGTACCTTTCTGCTTCTTGATCTTTCTTGTAGAACCTTTAATTTCTGCACGCTCTTTAGCTTTGTGCGTACCTTGACGTTTATTGGCAAGGTGTTGCTTCACATCTAAATAAATAGCATGCTCGTTAGGTTCAATTCCAAAAACAGCGTCAGAAAGTGTTACTTCCTTACCTGTTTCTTTACCGTTTATATCTACTACTGCTAATTTCATTACTTCTGAATAGTTACATAAGCGTTATTATGACCTGGCACACATCCTTTAACTACTAAAAGATTTTTTTCAGGTACTACTTTTAACACTCTAAGATTTTGAACTTTTACTTTTGCATTCCCTGTCTGACCAGCCATTCGCATTCCTTTGAAAACTCTTGATGGATCAGAGGCAGCACCTACAGAACCAGGCGCTCTAAGCATACTTTGTTGACCGTGAGTTCGCTCTGAACCGGCAAAACCATGGCGCTTAACTACACCTTGAAAGCCTTTACCTTTAGAGGTTCCTGAAACATCAACAAATTCTCCTTCTTTAAACAAATCTACAGTGACTTGATCACCTAGTTTGTGTTCTTCTTCAAATCCTTGGAATTCAACAACTTTTCTTTTGACGGAAGTACCAGCTTTCTTAAAGTGCCCTTGAGCAGCTAAACTAGCATTCTTGTCTGATTTGTCATCGAAACCAAGTTGAAGAGCTTCATACCCGTCAACCTCTGAGGTTCTGACTTGGGTAACTACACATGGTCCAGCTTCAATTACAGTACATGGAATGTTTTTTCCATTTTCATCAAAGATGCTGGTCATGCCAATTTTCTTTCCTATTAACCCAGACATATTTATAATTATTAATTTATTTAAACATCAAAAAACAAGTGCAGCAAGACTACCGCACTTATTTTTTACTTTCAATTCGTTGTAATTAAACCTTAATTTCTACTTCTACTCCACTAGGCAATTCCAGCTTCATCAATGCATCAATGGTTTTTGATGAAGAGCTGTAAATGTCTAATAGACGCTTGAATGAATTCAGCTCAAACTGCTCACGCGATTTTTTATTTACGTGAGGGGAACGTAAAACAGTAAAAATTTTCTTTTTAGTAGGTAATGGTATTGGACCAGTTACTACTGCACCAGTTGTTTTTACAGTTTTTACGATTTTTTCAGCTGACTTATCAACCAAGTTATGATCGTAAGATTTAAGTTTGATTCTTATTTTCTGACTCATGATAAGTTCTTATTACGCGTTTGTTTCTCCTTTCGCCGCAGCGATTACTGTTTCTGAAATATTACTTGGAGTTTCTTCATAATGTGAAAACTCCATTGTTGAAGTTGCTCTACCCGAAGACAATGTTCTTAAAGTAGTTACATATCCAAACATTTCTGATAACGGAACAATTGCTTTAACAACTTTTGCTCCAGAACGGTCAGACATGTCATTCACTTGCCCTCTTCTACGGTTCAAATCACCAACTATATCACCCATATTCTCTTCAGGAGTAACTACTTCAACCTTCATCATTGGCTCAAGCACAACTGCTCCCGCTTTCTTTGCAGCTGCTTTAAATCCTAACTTAGCAGCTAACTCAAATGATAGCTGATCAGAATCTACAGGGTGGAAAGAACCATCCTTTAAAGTAACTTTCAAAGTATCCATTTGGAAACCAGCCAAAGGTCCTACTTTCATAGCTGCTTCAAAACCAGCTTTCACAGAAGGAACAAATTCTTTTGGAATTCTACCCCCTTTAATTTGGTCAATAAACTGTAATCCGTTTCCTTCAAAGTCCTCATCAACAGGTCCCATTTCGAAAACAATATCCGCAAACTTACCTCTACCACCTGTTTGTTTTTTATAAACTTCACGGTGATCTGCATTACGTTTTAAAGTTTCTTTGTACTCTACTTGTGGCTCACCTACATTAACTTCTACCTTAAATTCACGCTTCATTCGGTCAATTAAGATGTCTAAGTGAAGTTCACCCATACCAGAGATTACAGTTTGCCCTGAGGCTTCATCTGTTTTAACAACAAATGTAGGATCCTCTTCCGCTAATTTAGCTAAAGCTGTTCCCATTTTCTCAACATCAGCCTTAGTTTTAGGCTCAACAGCAATACCTATTACAGGATCAGGAAAAGACATAGATTCCAAAACAATTGGATGATCCATATCCGTTAATGTATCTCCAGTTTTAATATCTTTAAAACCTACGGCCGCTCCAATATCTCCAGCTTCAATTTTATCAATTGGCTGTTGTTTATTAGAGTGCATTTGATACATTCTTGAAATACGTTCCTTTTTACCAGAGCGATTGTTCAATACGTAAGAACCAGCGTCAAGTGTACCCGAATAAGCTCTAAAGAATGCTAAACGACCAACAAAAGGATCGGTTGCAATTTTAAATGCTAAAGCAGAAAATGGCGATTCAACGTTTGGTTTTCTCGACTCCATTTCTCCGGTTGAAGGATTTTCTCCTTCAATTGCTTCAACATCAACAGGTGATGGCAAAAAGCGCATCACTGCATCAAGCATAGCTTGAACTCCTTTATTCTTAAATGCAGAACCACACATCATAGGAATGATTGACATATCAATTGTTGCCGCACGTAAAGCTGCAATAATTTCGTCTTCAGTAATTGAGTCTTCATCTTCAAAGAATTTTTCCATCAATTCTTCATCATACTCAGCTACAGCTTCTACTAGTTCAGCTCTATATTTTTGCACGTCTTCTTCTAATTCAGCAGGTATGTCAATGACTTCATAAGTCATACCCATATCCTCTTCATTCCATACAATTGCTTTCTTAGAAATCAAATCAACCACACCTTTAAAGTCAATTTCATCTCCAATTGGAACTTGCAATGGAACCGGGTTACCTCCTAACATTTCTCTAACTTGATTACAAACGTTAAAGAAGTTAGCACCTTGACGGTCCATTTTGTTAACAAAACCTAAGCGAGGTACCTTATATTTATCAGCTTGTCTCCAAACTGTCTCAGATTGTGGCTCAACACCATCAACCGCGCTAAACAAAGCAACAACTCCATCCAACACACGTAAAGATCGCTCTACTTCTACAGTAAAATCAACGTGTCCAGGAGTATCAATAATGTTAACTGTATACTCTTGATCTCTATACATCCACTTACAGTGAGTAGCCGCAGAAGTAATAGTAATACCACGCTCCTGCTCCTGTTCCATCCAGTCCATTGTTGCAGCACCATCATGCACTTCACCAATTTTATGGCTTACCCCTGTGTAATATAAAATACGCTCAGTTGTTGTTGTCTTACCCGCATCAATATGCGCTGCAATACCTATATTCCTTGTAAATTTTAAATCTCTTTGTGCCATTGCTCTTAGAATCTAAAGTGTGAAAATGCTTTGTTAGCTTCAGCCATACGGTGAGTATCTACTCTTTTCTTAACCGCTGCTCCTTCTTCTTTAGCAGCAGCTAAAACTTCTGCAGCTAATTTATTAGCCATAGATTTTTCGTTTCGCTTTCTTGAAAAATTAATCAACCATTTCATGGCTGTTGAAATTTTTCTATCTGGTCGAATAGGTGTAGGAATTTGAAAGGTTGCCCCTCCAACTCTTCTACTTCTCACCTCAACGTGAGGCATTACATTAGAAAGTGCTTCTTTCCACACCTCTAAAGCAGATTTTTCCTCATCTTGCTTCTTTTCCTCTACAATATCCATTGCATCATAGAAGATTTTAAAAGCTACTGACTTTTTACCATCCCACATCAACATGTTAACGAAACGTGTCACTAACTGATCATTGAATTTTGGGTCTGGAAGTATAGGTCTCGCTTTTGCCTGTCTTTTTCTCATGTCTTTACTTTAACGTATTCAACTTATTTTTTTGGACGTTTAGCACCGTATTTACTTCTACGTTGCAATCTACCTTCTACTCCAGCAGTATCTAAAGCACCTCTTACAATATGGTACCTTACCCCTGGCAAGTCTTTTACTCTCCCGCCTCTAACTAATACTATCGAGTGCTCTTGAAGATTGTGTCCCTCCCCTGGAATGTATGCGTTAACCTCCTTACCATTTGTTAACCTTACACGAGCAACTTTTCGCATTGCTGAGTTAGGTTTTTTTGGTGTGGTTGTGTAAACACGCGTACAAACTCCACGTCTCTGAGGACAAGAATCCAAAGCAGCCGATTTACTCTTCTTAGTTATAGTACGTCTTCCTTTTCTAACTAATTGTGAAATTGTTGGCATATTATTTTACAAATATTAATTTAATAACCCTAATTTTTAGGAGTTGCAAAAGTAGTAATTAATTTTAAACAGACAAATTATAAATAATTTATTTTCTGAAAGTTAAATAGCGCTAACGAATACACTTTAAAACCAGTTACACAAATCAATAAGTATACCAAGCTTTAAAATTAACTTTGTAGCCCTTCTTTTATTAATTTTTACTCAATAAGTATTAAAAATTAGCTCAGATATGCTAAAACTGGCATCAATTTTGAATATAATTAATTAGTATTTTGGCATTGGTGTTTAATAACTCTATATTTGAACTTTAAAACTAAAAAACATGAAAACAAAAATTTTATTCCTATTTATTCTAGTAACTTCATTTTCTTTTGCTCAAATTAATATGAATTCCATGGGAGATTGGAGGGATTTAACTGCATTTGATCAAATGATGGTTGGTGACAGAGAAATTGAATTAGACAAAGTTAATGGTAGCCCTCTTTTATATGAAGATTTTAAAATTGGTAAAATTATAGAAGAAAAAGAAGATGGTGAAGAAATGGAAGGTGAAATACGGTACAACATTTTTAAAGATGAATTTGAATTAATGATGGAAGATGATCGTTCTAAAGCTGGACCCGTTCAGAAAACAAATCAACTTGGTTTTGAATTAGAAGGCGAACGATTTAAATATTTTCATGGTCCAAGAATTTTATTTGAAAATGGTAGATCTCCAAATGGATACTTAGTTATCGTAGATGAATTTGAAAAAAATGGAAATAAAGCTCAAATTTTGAAACGCTACTATCAAGATTTTATTCCTGAGCAAAAAAGTGAAAGTTCTTACGACACTGGTAGACCTGCACAACTTAAGTCTAGCGTTGCTTATTATATTTCTGTTAATGGAGATTATTTTGAAATAGAAACTAGTAAAAGAAAAGCCAACAATAATTTTCCTGGAGAATTTAAAAAAGAAATTAAAAATTTTATTAAAAAGAATAAAATTAAATTTAGGGGTGACTCAAATGAGAAAGAAGAACAGATAAGTTCTGTAGTTGAATACTACTTAGACATCATGTAAGAATTTAAAATTGATTTATAAAAATGACGTTTAATTGAAACGTCATTTTTTTTTGATTAATGTAAAAAAAAATGACCAAATAAAGAAAAATTTGCATATAGTTTCTTTTCTAAATTTTAACAAAAACCAATTTTGAGAATTTAGAAATCGATTGTATATTTGTAATTCAAATCACTTCAACGTGTTTTGATTTATAAAGATGAAGCGAGAGACGGGCTCTTTGACCTTCGGCAACCACCAAAAGTTGGCATGGTGCTAATTCCCGCCCAAAATGGGAAATATAAATTAAATATGTTACAAAAAAATTCGTTTTTTAAACTTCCTAATCAACAGTTGAAAACAACTGTTGAACACATTTATTCACTTACTTTTTCTGTATTTGTAATGATGATGTCTATGCGTATGCAGTAGGCACTTATTTATATACTTTTTATCAAGCCTACTGCATAAAACAGTAGGCTTTTTCTTTTTGTAAATTTTAAATCTTTATATCATGTCACATTCATTAAAATTCGAAACTCTTCAGCTACATGCTGGACAAGAAAATGACCCAACAACAGGTTCAAGAGCTGTACCTATTTACCAAACTACCTCATTTGCTTTTAAAAACTCAGAACATGCTGCCAATTTATTTGGTTTAAAAGAGTTTGGTAATATTTATACGCGAATCATGAATCCCACAACCGATGTATTCGAGAAGCGTATTGCTGCATTGGAAGGAGGTACCTCGGCCGTTGCCACAGCCTCAGGTCAGTCGGCTCAATTTTTAACATTAAGCAACATCCTTGAATCGGGAGAAAATTTTATAACATCTTCTTCCATTTATGGTGGTACTTACAACCAATTTAAAGTAGCTCTAAAGCGATTAGGCATTGAAGCCCGATTTGCTGAAGTAAGTAAACCTTCTTCATTTGAAGCGTTAATTGATGGTAAAACCAAAGCCATTTTCTTGGAAACCATTGGTAATCCCGGCTATGAAGTCCCCGATTTTGAAGCTTTTTCATCCCTTGCTAAAAAACATCAAATTCCTTTAATTGTGGATAATACTTTTGGTGCTGGTGGGTATCTACTGAAACCCATTGAGCATGGAGCAAATATTGTTACTTCTTCGGCTACCAAATGGATAGGTGGCCATGGAACAAGCATTGGCGGCGTTATTGTTGATGGAGGAAACTTCAACTGGGGAAATGGAAAATTTCCGCAATTTTCTGAACCCTCTGAAGGCTACCACGGTTTAGTTTTTTGGGAAGCATTTGGAGAAGGAAATGCATTGGGACTACCTAATGTTGCTTTTGCTATCAAAGCAAGAGTAGAAGGTCTTAGAGATTTTGGTGCAGCCATAAGTCCATACAATTCTTTTCAATTACTGCAAGGGGTTGAAACCTTATCCCTACGCTTAGAACGGCATATTAAAAATACTGAAAAGCTTATTCATTGGTTAAAAACTCAACCTCAAGTAGAAAAGATGATTTATCCTGGATTAACTTCTTCAGCCGGCCATTCAACTGCAAAAAAATACCTTAAGAAGGGATTTGGAGCTGTTTTCTCCTTTCAATTGAAGGGAAGTGTTGAAGATGCTGATCAATTTGTAAACTCACTTGAACTAGTAAGTCATCTTGCTAATGTTGGAGATGCTAAGACCTTGATTATTCACCCGTACACAACCACGCATCAACAATTAACACATGAAGAAAAGGCCAAAGCTGGTGTTCTACCTGGATTACTTCGAGTTTCGGTAGGTTTAGAGCATATTGATGACCTCATAGCCGACTTCCAAAAAGCACTTATACAAATTGAAAATCAAGTTTATAGCTAATGTATTTTTTTAAACATAAAGGAATTTTTAGGTTAAGTAACGGTGAAAGTATAGAAGATTTCACACTAGCCTATCAATGCTTTGGAAAACTTAATACTAAGAAAGACAATGTTATTTGGGTTTGTCACGCCTTAACAGCCAACTCCAATCCATTGGAATGGTGGAATGGATTGGTAGGAAACAATCAAGCGATTGATCCTAATAAGTATTTTATTATTTGTGTTAATATGTTGGGTTCATGCTATGGATCAACCAATGCCAAAAGTACCAACCCTAAAACAGGAAGTCCTTATTTATTGGACTTCCCTTTGATTAGCATTAAAGATTTTTCTGACGTATTAGAAATGCTTAGAATTAGCTTAAAAATACCTTCTATTCATTTATTAATCGGTGCTTCCATGGGAGGAATGCATGCTATGCAATGGGCAATTCAATTAAAAGGAAAAGTAAAGAAGCTGGTGTTGTTAGCAACTTCAGCCAAACACACCCCTTGGGGAATTGCTTTCAATCAAGCACAGCGCTTAGCTATTCAAGCCGATGTTACCTTTGGAGAAAACTCTAAAAATGCAGGAAGAAATGGTTTGATAGCGGCCAGAGCTACAGCAATGCTGTCCTATAGAACTGCACAGATCTACAACAATAGACAAGCAGACGATTTTTTAGACATAAGTTGTAAGCCAAAAGCCGTAACTTATCAAAGCTATCAAGGTGAAAAGCTAGCTAATCGATTTGATGCTTATGCTTACTTTAATTTAAGTAAAAGTATGGACAGCCATCATGTTGGAAGGGGTTGGAAAAGCATACCTCAAGCATTAGGTGAAATAAAAGCTGAAACCTTGGTAATTAGCATTAGCTCAGATCTACTTTTCCCACCAAACGAGCAAAAATATTTAGTCAAACATATACAAAATGCCAAGCTGTTTCAAGTGGATTCAATATATGGTCATGATGCATTCTTGGTAGAAACAAAAAAATTCACCTCAACAATTGAGGCTTTATTAAAGACATAAAAAATGAATAAAAAAACAAAAATAGGATTGATTGGGTTTGGAAGTGTAGGATCAGGATTTTATCATTGCCTTAAAAAAAATTCTTCTAACCCCTTTCAAATTGAGAAAATCGCCGTTAAAAATCACCATAAAAAAAGATCAATTGAAGATCGGTTTTTCACTTATGATGCTATTGAAGTGATTCGAAATCCTAATATTCAATTAATTATTGAAGTCATTGATGATGCTGAAGCGGCTTATCAGTTAGTAAAAGAGTCGCTTGCCAATGGAAAGCCAGTAGTAACGGCTAATAAAAAGATGTTGGCTTCACATCTTCCCGAGTTAATTGAACTATCAAGAAAGCATCAAGTACGTTTATTTTACGAAGGAGCAGTAGCTGGTAGTATTCCCATTATTCAAACCTTGGAAAATTTCTATGCCTTAGATGAAATTCAGTCCATAAGTGCTATTGTAAATGGAACTTGCAATTTTATCCTTACCAAGCTTCATCAAGATAACGCAAGTTTCAATCAAGTATTAGCTGAGGCACAAAAAGCGGGTTTTGCAGAATCTGACCCTACCTTAGACATTGATGGTTGGGATGCAACTTACAAGCTTCAGATATTGGTTTATCACGCTTTTGGTATTTGGGTAGAAACGAAGCAAATCAATCGATTTGGAATTAGAAATATCAAAAAAGCTGATCTTGATTTTGCTCAACAACAAAATAGAGTAATTAAACCAACTATTCATGCTGAACTTGTTGAAGGTCATATTATTGCCTATGCAATTCCGAAATTAGTTAGTAAAGATGAATTCCTACATGATGTAGCCTTTGAATTTAATGGAGCTGAAATACATGCAAGTTTTGCTAACAAACAACTTTTTGTGGGTAAAGGCGCAGGAAGTATTCCCACAGCAAGTGCCGTATTAGCTGACGCTAAGGATGCATTAAATGGAAGGGACTATAAGTTTACTAAGGCTTTTAGTACTTCAAGACCAAAATTCACTAATAATAAGACTTTAAAAATTTATGCTTCAAGTAAACATCCTGAAAAGTTGACTGTTATTCCTTGGTTGTCTATTAAAGAAGAAAAAGAAGGATATTTTGGTAAATTTCAAGTTGGAGAAGTGAACTTAGAAAGCCTACTTAAAACAAATAGTAATAAACAAGAGATTTTTGTGATGGTTGTTTAATCAGAAAAAATTAGTAAATTCTCAAGATTGATGGTTAAAGTGATAGAAAACATTTTTGAGGGAGTGTAATTTAAACTCTGTCCGATTTTTTCGTTCTGGAGGGGCTAGCCCCTCCAGAACGAAGTTCCAAATCCAATGGGATTCTGTTGCCAAATTTAATATATAATTGTTGAATCGTCAAACTCCAATTGTGCAGTGGTGCTTTCCACTTTTTTTGTATATTCATTGTAGCTAAGTAAACTATCTTTAGAAGAGCCATATCAGTTGGGAATGCACCTTTTGTTTTTGTTACTTTTCTTACTTGGCGATGATAACCCTCTACGGTGTTTGTCGTGTAAATAAGCTTACGTATTGGCTTAGTATATTGAAAATAGGTACTGAGTTCTTCCCAGTTGTTTTTCCAGCTTTCTATCACTAAAGGGTATTTCTGTACCCACTTCTCTTCGAGTGCTTTTAAAGCTTCTTCTGCTAAATCCTTGGTATCTGCTCTATAGACCTCTTTCAGGTCTTTCATAAAGTCTTTTTTGTCTTTAGAGGCTATGTACTTTAGGGAATTTCTAATCTGATGTATAACACATTTCTGTATTTCAGTCTTTGGAAATACACTTAAAATAGCTTCACTAAAGCCTTTTAGGTTGTCTGTACAAGCAATTAAAATATCCTGTAATCCACGATTATTTAAATCTGTTAAAACACTTAACCAGAAGTTAGCTCCTTCACTCTCGGATAAATAAATGCCTAAAACTTCTTTGTAGCCATTTTTGTTTACTCCAAGCACGTTATAAAGAGCTTTGCTCTTTATGCGTCCATCCACTTTTACTTTGTAGTGCATTGCATCTAACCAAACAATGCAGTACATCGATTCTAAAGGACGATTTTGCCATTGTTTAATCTCAGGTATTATTCTATCGGTAATCTGACTTAAAACACTATGCGATACCTCTGTATCATACATCTCTTTAATGTGAGAAGAGATGTCTCTGTAACTCATACCTAAACCATATAAACCAATAATTTTATCGGCTAATTGATCAGCTAAAACAGTTTGACGTTTCTTCACTATTTCAGGTTCAAAGTTACTGTTACGATCTTGGGGTACTTCTAATTCAAAATTACCCAAACTACTCTTTACTGTTTTAGTTTTTAGTCCGTTGCGCTTGTTGCCAGAGCTTCGCTCTGATTCATTCAAAGGGTTCTCCATCTCGGCTTGTAAAGCCTTGTCTAAAACATTTTTTAATAAGGGAGCCAAAGCTCCGTCTTCTCCAAATAAATTTTTGCCTGACAAAAATTGGTCTAATATTTTTTGTTCTAATTCGGATTGTTCTACTTTTTTCATCTCTATCTAAATTTTAAAGGTTTAATTTAATAAATTTTAGACAGAGTTCAAATTACACCCTCATTTTTTAACAGAAACCATCAATCTTTATTTAATTCATAAATTTTAAGCTTAACTGGTTTTTTATCTCCTAATGTTTCATAAAAGAGCAGAGTACCATAATAATCTTTGTCACTCAAATTATCAAAATTTAATATTCCTATGGTTTTATTAATTTCAGCCTCTGAATTATTATAATAATTAAAGTAAACAGTGTCATTTTTAATGGTGTATTTCCCTTTATTCTTTTTCACACCAAAACATCTTGTTGTCTCTGAAAATTTCTGATTGTGTTCTAGTCGAATGCTAAAACTACAATTTGCCGTTCCTATTCTAGTAGCTTTCAAGTAAGGCTGTGATTCTAATATTGAACTTTTTATTATACCAAATGGGTAGGTATAGCAAAAAAATAACACAGCCCCTATAAAAAAAACTGAGTACATATTTGTTTTATTTTTGAATCGGTGTAAGAATAGTGCTCCTAATTTTAGTAAGAAGATGAAGAATAAAACCACACCAATAAACATAAAGATGATTGACAAGAAATAAGCAAATTCAGGTACATAGTAATCCCAAATAAAAAATGTATTAACTAATAGAAATAGTATTATAGATAGCTTTATAGATTTGTTTTTCATGTTGAAGGATAAGTAAAAGCTATTCCTCAACAATTTCAACTTGAATTTGATCTTTTTTAAGTTTAAAGCTTAACCATTTCTCAAGTTTTTGTTCAAATTCAATGCGCTCTGTTTCTTCTAAAGCCGATTTCCATTTGATTTGAAAATAAGGTAAGGTATCGGTTCCATTAAATTCTGTGGAAAGCATTTCTCCATATTTCACTCTTCCAGCTTGTGGGTAATTCAATTTAATTTCTTCAGCTACATCTTCAAATGGAATAACTTTCTTTTTCTCTTTAAGTTTTTCTAATTCTTGTGTAAGCAATTCAATTTCTTTAGATTTTTCAATCACATCAAGAGAATCTCTACGTTTAAGTTCCATCAAATACTTCATTTGATCAAAACTTTCAGAACTTTCATTTTGAAGAATTCTAAGTTGAGTACCAGATAAAGCTGAATAAGAGTCCAATTTATCTTCCCACAAATTAATTACCGACTCAGGGATTTCTTTTCCTAAAAAGGAAGCCTCAATTTCTGGCTGTATTCCAGAATTATAGCTAATAACGGTTGAATTTTTTTGTAAAAAAGCCCCTTTATATACCATTAGTTCTTGTTCCACAAATCGTTTTGCATCTTGCTCAAAATAAGACTCCTTAAGCAAGTTATAAAATAGATAAATACTTGGAATAATAACTATTATGGCAATAGTTGAAGCAATTTGTGCAATTCTTTTTCTACGTAGTGAATTGGCATATTTAACCAGTGGAAACTTCAGTAACTTAGAAACTACAAAGGTAGATAAGGCAATAAAAATGGTATTGATAGTGAACAAATACATGGCTCCACCAAAATAACTTAAATTCCAAACGGCTAAGCCATAACCTGCTGTACAAAGTGGTGGCATTAAGGCGGTGGCAATAGCAACACCAGAGATTACGGTAATAATTGTACCTTTTTTAGTTTTAGCAATAATTAAGGCTAAACCACCAAAAATAGCGACTAATACATCTAATATTGTAGGGTAAGTACGCGCTTCTAATTCGGGCGTTAATTCGGTAAGTGGAGACAACTTGAAGTACAAAAAGGCTGTGATTAAACTTAATACAACCATTACACCTAAGTTAATTAGCGACCTCCTAAGCGTATCTACATCATTAATAGCTACGGAAAAACCTAAACCAACAATTGGTCCCATAAGGGGAGAAATTAACATGGCTCCAATCACCACAGCAGTTGAGCTTACATTTAACCCTACCGAAGCTACAATAATTGAGAAAATTAAAATCCAAGCCGTATGCCCCTTAAATGGAATATCTTTTAAAATTGCTTCCATTGTAGAGTCACGATCGGTGTCTTCTCTTATATCTAATAATTCTTTTAGAAAGCTTCGAATACTGCCGTAAGTCTGCTTTACGTTTTTCTGAATTTCACCTTTCTGATTTTCAGGATTGGCTTTATTTTGTTCTTTGTTATCTCCCATTATTCAAATTGCTTGCCAAATTTCTCAATAGCGGCTTTGCGAATTAATTTGATGTCTTGCTCTTTCTCTTTTGAAACAATGACTAATTCATCATCAGTTTCAATTATTATGTAGTTTTTTAAACCTTCCAAAACTACTAATTTATTTTTTGATGTTCTAACAATATTTTTTGATGAATTGATTTCGATAATTTGATTGGAATTAATCAATACGTTTTCCTGTTCGTTTTTAGGTAATTGTTCATAAAGTGAACCCCAAGTACCAAGGTCATTCCAATCAAATCCAGCAGTAAGCATATAGATGTTTGATGCCTTTTCTAAAATGGCATAATCAATAGAAATATTTTCTGCTTATGAGTATTCATTCTTTAAAAACTCAACTTCATTGGACGTATTCAAAGCTTCAATTCCTGTGTCAAACAAAGCTTTCATCTTAGGCTGATGTTCTTCAAAAGCTTCTAAAATGGCTTTTGTACTCCAAATAAAAATTCCTGCATTCCATGTGTAATTCCCTTCACTAAGAAATTTCTTTGCTGTTGGATAATCGGGTTTTTCTGTAAATTGTTCTACAGGTTTTATTGGTGTTTTTGCTATTTCTTGAGCTTTAATGTACCCGTATCCGGTATTGGGGAAGCTTGGTTGAATGCCTAAAGTCATTAAAATTTTTTGACGTTGGCAAGCATCAAAAGTAGTTTGGAGATTGTTAGCAAAAACTTCTTCATCTTCAATCCAATGGTCACTAGGCGCTACGACCATTAACGCATTTGGATTTTCTTTATAAATTTTTAGACTGGCTAATAAGATACAAGGTGCGGTATTTCGCATTGCGGGCTCTAAAACCAACTGTCTTTCAGAAATTTTAGGCAGTTGCTCTTTAACCAAGTCTTGGTAATTGGCATTGGTTAATATGAAAATATTTTCCGCTGGAACGCTGTTTTCTAAACGCTGAAAAGTGGACTGCAAAAGGCTTTTTCCAGTGCCAAGCATGTCATGAAATTGTTTGGGATAAGTAGCTTTACTTACTGGCCAAAACCTTGAACCTACTCCTCCAGCCATTAAAACCGCATAATAATTTAGATTTTTTTTCATCTGATTATTCTATTGTTTCTTAGTGGTCATTTGTAACACATATAATCATTCTTATGTGTGAATAAGTACGATACATGCGTGTTTCGTTTTGCATAATTAATCTAGTTAAAACCCTCTGGCAGAAGCTCTACTTCTGCATGAGGTTGAAAAACATATAACTTGTTTGTTTTTACACATGTACACTCATAGCGTTTAATTCGCTTTTTCCCTTTAATAAAAACTCTGCCTTTTTTAGTTCTGAATTTTCTTCCTAACGGAATTTCAAAGATATAATTATTTTGATTAGGCAAATCATATTCCTTTAAAAGTATGGTCAATCGTGCATCGGTATCACTACTTGCTGTTGGATTCCTAAAATGACTGGCTAAATTAGGGAGTAATTTATGTGGAAATATTTCTGGATGAATAAAAGGTAGCATTAATTGTTGAAAACTTTTTTTCCATTCAACACCATGTGGTTTTATTCCATAGCCGTAATCTTTATAAGCTTTTAAATGGGCAAACTCGTGAATTAAAGTAATGAGGAATCTGTATTTATTAAGGTTATTATTGACCGTAATTTTAACCTGACCAGAAGGGAGCTTTCTGTAATCACCGTGACGCGTTCTTCTCTCTCCAACAATATGCAGTTGAACCTTGTGTTTTTTAATTAAATCAACACATGGTTGAACTGCTCTTTCTGGTAAGTATTTGGCTAAAACTTTTTCCAAATGCTAAGGAGTTGAATTAGACACTTGCATTAATTTTCCATTGTAATATTGATGACCAGTTAAAGCAAAATTTGCAATATACACTCCCATTTCTTCTGCGGTTACAGGAGCTTCAAAACCTGGAAAAGCTTCTGCTAGCATTTCGGTTTGAACAGCTCCTAAGGCCAACACATTAAAACTAGGTCCATTTTCTTTGAATTCTTCTGCCAAGAGCTCAGTCATTGTAATTACCGCCGCTTTACTAGAACTGTAAGCCGCTAAACCAGGAAACTTTACACTCCCTTGTACACCTCCCATACTACTTATAGTAACCACATGCGAATTATCATTCATATAAGGTAAAAGTTGATGCGTTAAGTCAAATACTGAAAAAACGTTTACCTCATACACTTTTTTTACCTCACTCATTTTGGTTTTACTAAAATCTTGTTTCAGGAATTTACCTGCATTATTGATTAATATATCTACTGAATCCCAATTTTGTTTTACATAATCTACAGCCTTTTTTATGTGAGAAACTTCTCCAAGGTCACAGGATATTGCAGTTACATTTGGAAGACGCATTGCTGATACCGGACTTTCATTTCTTGATAAAGCTAAAATTTGATGGCCTTGGTCTGCTAAAATTTTAACTAATTCAAATCCAATTCCTCTACTTGTACCTGTTATAACAATGTTTTTTTTCACTTGTCTTGTTTATTTTTTTGAAATTTATGCCAAACTAATTATTTTAAATAGCTTTTGATAATTGTTATCAACTTTTAATTATTCATTTTTACCTCATCTTTTCCAGAATTGGCTATTCCTTCAATTCCCAAAGCAAAATTACTAATTAATTGATTCATGTGTTGAATATCCATAAATTCTGCTTCGTCTTTTGGATGGTGGTAATATTCATAATTTTGAAAATCGAACGTACAAACGGTATGGGCTGGAACTCCAAATTTTTCATAAAACGGATAGTTGTCACTTCGTTTAAATAGTTGCATATCTTCCGAAGTTTGAAAGAAACCTAATACATTTTCCTCCGCTGCTTGGTTAAATACATCAGCATAGTTTGATTGTTTAATACCCGTTAAATATGCCATATAATCTACGTTTTCCATAGGCACTCCTATCATTTCTACATTAAAAACAGAGTGAAGGTTTTGGTTTTCCTCTTTCATTCGTTTGGCCAAATGCTTTGAGCCCAATAAGCCTAGTTCTTCAGCAGAATAAAGTGTAAACAAAACACTCCTCTTTGGTGGGTTTTCAGCAAAATGCTTAGCTAGTTTCATCACTGCGACTACACTTACAGCATTGTCATTAGCGCCATTTACAATGGAATCTCCATCCACTTTTTTGTCGGTAATACCAATATGATCATAATGTGCACCAACCATAACTAATTCATCTTTTAGGTCTTTGTCGGTTCCCTCAACCACCGCAACAATATTATAAGCGTGTTTATTTTTCACCATAAAACTATCACGATACGTCTCATAAAAGGGCTTTACTTTATGTCTTCTGAAGTACTTTTCAAGGTATTGTGCAGCTAATTCGATGCCTTCTGAGCCTGTGTCACGGCCCATTAATTCATCTGAAGCTAAGTAAAATAAATGTTTTTCAATGAGTTCATCTAAAAACTGAGTTTCTTGCGCAAAAGTGTGAAAGACAAAAAATAAACTGAATAAATAAATTATTTTTTTCATATTTTTTTTAAATGTTTAAATTTAATTGCTGAAAATACAATTTTTAATAAGGTTTACAAATAAGCCTTTTATAAATAAAATCTAATCTTTATTTCATATTAAAAATTATAAAGCGCTTATTAATAAAGATTAATCTATAACAAATCAACTTACACTCTCAAGGATTTAATAATTAAAGTTCCGGTTTTTTCGCTAGCACCTTCGCCACCTAATTTTTCTTTTAATTCTTTGTAATCAGCTAAGATTTGTTTTCGTTTATCTGAGATAAGAATTTTTTCAAGTTCTATTTGAAGTTGCTTTTCGTTAAACTCATCTTGAATTAATTCTTTCACCACTTCTCTGTCCATGATCAAATTCACAAGCGAAATATAATTTAACTTTATAATTCGCTTGGCAATGTGGTAGGAGATGAAATTGCCTTTGTAACAAACTACTTCTGGCACATTAAATAAGGCTGTTTCAAGGGTAGCAGTTCCCGAAGTTACTAAAGCTGCATGGGCTACACTTAGTAAATCGTAAGTTTTATTTTTAACAAAATTAACTTTCTGGTTTCCAATTAGACTTTTGTAAAATTCGTCTTCTTGCCCTGGAGCTCCAGCAATTACAAATTGGTATTCAGTAAAATATGGTGTCATCTTCAGCATTAAATTAAGCATTTTGGTGATTTCTTGCTTTCTACTTCCTGGAAGTAAGGCTATAATTGGCAAATGAGAAAGCTGATGTTCTTTTTGAAAATCTTCAACTGAAACCGATCTTCTATTTTTAATAGCATCTAATAATGGATGACCTACAAAATGAACAGGAAATTGGTGTTTTTCTTCGTAAAAATCCTTTTCAAATGGAAGAATTACGTACATTTCATCTACATCCCGTTTAATAGCTTTAATACGGTTTTCTTTCCACGCCCAAATTTGAGGTGAAATATAATAGTGGGTTGGAATTCCTTTAGTTTTTGCCCATTTAGCAATACGCATATTAAAACCTGGATAGTCAATAAAAATTAAGGCGTCTGGCTGAAATTCTTCAATGTCTTTTTTACAAAAAGAAATGTTATTAAGAATGGTTTTTAAGTTGGTAATTACTTCCCAAAAACCCATAAATGCAAGGTCTCTATAATGCTTTACTAAAGTTGCTCCAGCTTCCTGCATCAAATCACCGCCCCAGGCCCTGATGTTGGATTGTTCATCTTTCGCTTTTAAAGCTTTAATTAAGTTTGCTGCGTGCAAGTCGCCAGAAGCTTCGCCTGCAATAATATAATACTTCATGAAAAGTAGTTTCTTTGGGCAGCAAAGTTACTCAAGTTTTTTGGAATTGGTCAAAATCAATTTATACATCATTAGGTAATTCAATAAAAAGTGAAGAAGACGTCCTCAATTTCGTTTTTGTTTTTACATTTACAAAATACAAAGAAGATTTTTTCGTTGCTTAAACTATGCGCATAATTAAAGATAAAAATGTACTTCGATTTATAATCATTAGTATTTCGTTGGTTATTATTGGACTAATCACTTGGAATGTGATTTCTTTCTACGACCGAATTAAAAAAGAAGAACGCAATAAAATGCTGATCTATTCTATGGCTCTGCAATCGGTTAATCAAGCCGATTTAAATAATTCGGATATCAATTTTGAACTGAATATTTTAAACCGAAATGAAAATATTCCGGTAGTTATTTATGATATCTATGGCGAAGTAGTGACCGTTGAAAATGTAGACGAAAGCATTTTAAATAATCCAAAAAACTTAAAGCGAAAACTTGACAAAATAAGATATGAAAACGAACCTATTGAGTTAGATTTAAAAGATGGTAATAAACAATTTCTATTCTATGGAAATTCTTCTGTACTGAATAAAATCACCTATTATCCATTTATTCTGATTGTCATCATTGCCTTGTTAGTTACTTTAGTTTATTTTTTCTACATCACATCTAAATCTAGTGAGCAGAACAAGTTATGGGCAGGGATGGCTAAGGAAACAGCACATCAAATAGGAACTCCCTTATCTTCATTAATTGGTTGGTTAGAAATTCTTCGTTCTGAAAACGTTGACCCCTCCTACATCGAAGAAATGGAAAAAGACATCAACCGATTAAATACCATCACAGACCGATTTTCAAAAGTTGGCTCACACGTAAAATTAGAAAAAACAGATGTGGTAGCTACTACAAAAACAGCTGCAGAATATTTGCAATCCAGAAGTTCTAAACTTATCAATTTTAAAATCGATTTACCAACAGAGCCTGTATATGTAATGCTTAATGAAGCTTTATTCTCTTGGACAATTGAAAATTTAGTTAAAAACGCTATTGATGCCATGCGAGGAAAAGGAAACTTAGAAATTGAATTGGCTAGAAGTGAAGATTGCGTAAAAATCTTTGTTAAAGACACAGGTAAAGGAATTCCCATTAAAAATTTCAACAAGGTATTTGAACCTGGCTTCAGCACCAAAAAAAGAGGTTGGGGTTTAGGACTTTCTTTAGCAAAACGAATTATTGAAGATTTTCATCAAGGGAAAATAAATGTTGCCTACAGTGAGATTGATAAAGGAACTACTTTTGAAATTAAATTAAATAAGATAGTGGATAATTAACATGTTGATTATAACATGACTGGTAACATCATATGTAAAAACTTGTGTGTAACCAAAAATAGAGAAAAATAAAATCAATTCATTCTAAAATTTCGGTTAATTGTAACTAGCGTCACATTTTAATTCTTGATAACTCTGTAAATTTGCAAAAAATACTTTTATGATTAAGTTTTTTGCCAAATACAAGTTTTTTGCCATTGTTATGCTTTTTTTATCGGCAATTATTATTTCTTTCATCTATAACGCCTTAAAAGTTGACCCTAAACTTCCCGTTTATCAACCCGATATGGTTACAGCTGATTTAGTAGATTCTACTGTACAACATGTGCGTAAGTTTCACAAGGTTAAAGATTTTGAACTAGTCAATCAGAATGGAGATACAATCACGCAAAAAGATTTTGACAATTACATCTATGTGACCGATTTTTTCTTTACGACTTGTCAGACCATTTGCCCTGTAATGACGGATAACATGAAGGTTTTACAGGAGGAATTCCTAAATGATGATGAAATTAAGTTGCTTTCACATACGGTTACCCCTGAAATTGATACCGTTGAAAAATTGAGAGCACATGCAGATGAAATGGAACTTGTTGATGGAAAATGGCACATGGTAACAGGGGATAAAAAATTGATTTACGATCTAGCCAGAAAAGAATACTTAGCTTCAAAGTCAAGTGGAGATGGTGGACCCTATGATTTAGTGCATACTGAAAATTTTGTCTTGGTGGATAAAGAAAAGCGCATTAGAGGATTTTATGATGGAACAAATGATGATGAGATTAAAAAATTAATTAAAGATGTTGCTATCCTAAAAAAAGAATATCTTGAATAGATCAAAAGTTGTAAATCATATTCGACACAAACACTATAAATTGCTTTTTAAATAAATTATTTGTGAATTTTATATAACCTTCAATTGGTTTTAAAAAGTCATGTAAAAAATCTTTTACTTCAACCAACTAATCAGTTTTTCAACTAATATTGCATTTATAAATTAAGGTAATGGATACACCTATTTATGATGCTATTCCTTTTAAGGAGAATCCTATTTATGAACAGATTATAAGCGATTTACTCAATCAGAAATTTGCTGTAGTAGAATGTTTTTTTGAGCTAAATGTAATTGATGATTTACGTGAATTTTTACTCCAAAAAGAATCCGAAAATGAACTTAAAAAAGCGGCTATTGGTAACAAAACCAATCAACTTATTGATAAAGAAATACGTGGTGATTATATAAAATGGATTGATGAAAAGCAGGCTAATAAAGTTGAAAATGCTTTTTTTGAAAAAATTTCTGACTTTATTTATTATCTGAATAAAACCTGCTTTATGGGAATCTTAAAAAAAGAATTTCATTATGCCATTTATCCCAAAGGAACTTTTTATGAAAGGCATTTAGATACGTTTAAAAATGATGATAGAAGAATTTTATCTATGGTCTTATACTTGAATGATGAAACATGGACAATTGATAAAAATGGAGGTGAATTGGTTATTTATACGTCTGAAAACACAGCAGTAAATATAGCTCCCTACCCGGGAAGATTAGTTATTTTTGAGAGCCAGTTTTTAGAACATGAGGTGAAACCTGTAAAAAAAGGAAACCGACTTAGCATTACTGGCTGGCTTAAAACTCGATGATATGTATAAAAAAATCCTGAATTACTAAATTCAGGATTTTTTTATGTAATCAAAACTATATTACGCTAACATAGTAACCGGATTCTCTAAATAAGTCTTTAAAGTTTGCAGGAACTCTGCTCCTGTGGCCCCATCAACTGTTCTATGGTCACAGGCTAAAGTTAATTTCATAGTGTGTCCAACCACAATTTCACCATCTCTCACTACAGGCTTTTGCACAATTGCACCTACCGATAATATACACGAATTAGGCTGATTAATAATACTAGTGAAATCAGTAATTCCGTACATACCTAAGTTAGAAACTGTGAATGTACTTCCTTCCATTTCTGAAGGTTGTATTTTTTTGTTTCTAGCTTTACCAGCAAGAGACTTCACATTCCCGCCAATTTGTGTCAAAGTTTGTTGGTCTGCAAATTTTAATACAGGTACTACAAGTCCTTCCTCAACGGCTACAGCAACCCCTATGTGAATATGTTTTGCATAACGCATCGCCTCATCCTTCCATTGTGTATTTACTTGAGGGTGCTTACGTAAAGCCATTGCAGAAGCTTTAATAACTAAGTCGTTAAATGAAATCTTCACCTCAGGCATTTCATTAATTTGTTTTCTTGAAGCCATGGCATGATCCATATTTACTTCAATATTCAAGTAATAATGAGGGGCATTATTTTTTGATTCTAATAAACGCTTAGCAATTGTTTTTCGCATTTGCGAATTCTTCACTTCCTCAAATTGCTCTTCACCTACAGGCTCATAAGTTGCTGCTGGTTGTGATGATTCAACTTTACTTTCAGAAGCTGAACTACTTGATGTTGAAGTAGATTCTTCTTTTGCTTCTTCTTTGGCTGGCGAATATGATTCAATATCTTTTTTAACAATTCTTCCGTTTTCACCAGATCCACTAAGCTTACTTAAGTCAATTCCTTTTTCTTCGGCCATTTTTTTGGCTAATGGCGAAGCAAAAATTCTACCTCCAGAGGATGTAGTTGATGAGTCAGTGGTTGTTGTTTCTCCTTTATCGGATGATTCTTCTTTTGGTGTTTTTTCTTTTTTAGTAGATTTTACTGCTGAAGATCCTCCGCCAGACTTTAAGCTTTTCAAAACAGCATCTACATCAGTACCTTTTGGACCAATAATAGCTAACAATTCATCCACAGGAGCAGATCCACCTTCTTCAATGCCTACATGAAGTAAAACTCCGTCATGGAAAGATTCAAACTCCATGGTGGCCTTATCAGTTTCGATTTCAGCGAGGATATCTCCTTCTTGAACTTCCTCTCCTTCTTTTTTCATCCAAGAAGCAACGGTACCTTCTTCCATGGTATCGCTTAACCTCGGCATAGTGACAACTTCAACTCCATCTGGAATTTCATTAGTTTCAGAATTAACATCTTCCTCTTCAGAAGTTGATTCATCATCTTTTTCATCTTTGGAATCTTCTTCTTTTTTATCTTCAGAAGAAGCACCTCCATTAATCAAATCGCTAATATCTTCCCCTTCTTCACCAATAATGGCAAGAAGCGAATCTACTGGAGCGCCTT
Source organism: Flavobacteriaceae bacterium (assembly GCA_003564185.1). Classification (GTDB taxonomy): domain Bacteria; phylum Bacteroidota; class Bacteroidia; order Flavobacteriales; family Flavobacteriaceae; genus Psychroflexus. The sequence goes on along the minus strand of PXFS01000023.1, from coordinate 11,273 downwards.
CGCCTTCTTCAATACCTATATGAAGTAAAACACCATCATGAAAGGATTCAAATTCCATGGTTGCTTTATCGGTTTCAATTTCAGCTAAAATATCACCTTCTTCTACCTTATCTCCTTTTTGTTTAAGCCACTTAGCAACCACCCCTTCTTCCATGGTGTCACTAAGTCTTGGCATATTTACTACTTCAGCCATAATTTATAATTTATGCGGAATAAATGGATAATCTTCTTGTTCGTAAACCACGTCGTACATTACATTTTTATCTGGGAAATCAGATTCATCTGCAAATTTTTCACACTCTTTTACTCGACTTTTGACGCGCTTATCAATTTCTTTTATATCATCTTCAGAAGCGTATTTTTTATCTAAGATAACATCCTTAACTTGAGTGATTGGATCAATTTTTTGGTATTCCTCTACTTCATCTTTGGTTCTGTATTTTTGTGCGTCAGACATAGAGTGACCACGGTAACGGTAAGTTTTCAAATCAAGGAAAGTAGGTCCGCCACCCGAACGTGCACGGTCAATCGCTTCATCTAAAGCTTCTGCTACTTTTTCTGGGTTCATGGCATCTACAGGGCCACATGGCATTTCATAACCAAGGCCTAATTTCCAAATATCTTCATGATTAGAAGTTCGCTTTACCGAAGTTCCCATGGCATATCCATTATTTTCAACACAAAAAACAACTGGCAAATTCCATGACATAGCCATATTAAAAGTCTCGTGAAGAGAACCTTGTCTAGCTGCACCATCACCCATAAAACATAAAGTAACACTATCTCTTTTAAAATATTTATCAGCAAATGCTAAACCAGCTCCCAAAGGAATCTGACCACCAACAATACCATGTCCTCCATAAAAACGATGTTCTTTAGAGAAAATATGCATAGAGCCTCCTAAGCCTTGCGAAGTCCCTGTTCCTTTACCGTATAATTCTGCCATCACTCTTTTGGGATCAACTCCCATACCTATAGGTTGCACATGGTTTCTATAAGCCGTAATCATACGGTCTTTTTCTAAATCCATAACGTGCAGTGCACCTGCTAAAATAGCTTCTTGGCCATTGTACAAATGCAAGAAGCCTCTTACTTTTTGTTGAATATAAACCTGTGCTAATTTGTCCTCAAATTTTCTCCAGAACAGCATCTCTTCGTACCAATTAAGGTAAGTCTTTTTGGTGATCTTCTTCATTTTATCCAATCCTTTTATTTATGATAAATGCTTGTGTTAGTAAATACTAACTAATGCTCGACGAATTTCGATTTAAAAAATTCGAATTACAAATGTAGCATTTTATGATTGATAAAAAAATGGCTTTTAGAAATATAATTCAAGGTTTGTTTCGAAAAGGTTTTCGAAATATCTAGCTGGGCTTATTTTAAAAAATTTTTATCAAAAGCTAAAGGTAATAAGTGTAACAAAGAGCTTACTCTACACACCTTCCCTTCTTTTGCCATAAAATATACCTCGATTGGCTGGTCTTGTTTTTGTTCGTATTCTGCAATAGCTTGCCTACATGCCCCACAAGGAGGAACTGGAATAGTATTTATTGTTTTTCTTGGACCTGCAGTTAGGGCAATAGTTTTAATTTTAGCATTTGGATAATTTGCACCAGCTGCATAAATAGCTGTTCGTTCTGCACATAATCCTGAAGGGTAGGAAGAGTTTTCTTGATTACTTCCACAAACAATGATATTGTTTTCAAGTAAAATAGCTGCACCAACCAAAAAATTAGAGTAGGGAGCATAGGCTTTTTCTCTTGCTAATTTAGCTTTATGCATTAATTGTTGAATTTCCTCTGAAAGCTCTTCTATGCTTTCAAAAATTTCAAATTCAGTAACAATCTTTTGCTTTTTCATGCATTAAAATTCAACATAACTTTTTTCGCCTAAGAGAAATGAAAGTGAAAAACGCAATGTCCCTTCCAAAGGGTTTTGAACTCCTTGGGCAGTTGAAAATAAGTAAGACGCATCGATCAAGATAGAGGTATATTTAAATCCAAAACCTATTGTTGCATATTGCCGAAACCCTTTTTCTGGATGTTCATAGAAATAACCAGCACGTAAAGCAAATGCATCTTCGTACCAGTACTCTGTGGCAATAGACCATGTAATTTCTCTAAAGGTCTCCGAAAAGCCACCAGGAGCACTTGTCCATGAAGTGAAAATAGCGGCAAATTCGTTTTGCGATAAATAATCTTGTCTTATTTCATTTATTTCTTGAGGCGTTGCTTCTTCTGGAAATGATGGTGGTGTGGGTACCAACAATTTATTTGCTTCAACATAGACCCCTAAACGGTTGGAAGCATCAAATATAAAATCGAACCCACCTCCTGCTCTAAACATAGTTGGGATAAAATTCAAATCTCCACTAGCACCATAATTAATTTTAGGACCAATATTATCAATAGCAAAACCTGCTCTCCATCTACCTGCCATATTAATGTTGTCATAAAACTTTTCCTTGGAACGATAAAAGCCATGAATTCCTGCTGCAAAGGAACTAGCTGCAGTAGCGTCTCCTATACCAGAAGGTATATTTAAATCAGATCGCAAGAATTTTCCTGTAACTGACATAGCAAAGGTTTCACTCAAACGAAGCGAGTAACTTAAATCAACAGCAAACTCATTAGGTTCTACTGGAACAGGCACTTGTTCAGCAGTTTCTCTAAGCTGAACTTCTCCCAATCCAAAATAGCGTAAAGAAGCAGAAAATGAACCTCGTTCATTAATTCTATTAAAGTAAGTCAATGTTCCTAAATTAATGTCATCTGCCAATTCTCTTAAGTATGGAGTATAACCAAAGCCTAGCCCTTGTTTAGTTTCTGAGAAAGCGTACTTTGCAGGATTCCATTGTTGAGAAAAAGCGTCCATAGGTGTTGCTACACCCATGTCTCCCATAGCAGAGGCTCTTGCATCAGCTGGAATTAATAAAAAGGGAACACCAGTAATAATTGGTCTTTGTTGTTCTGTTTGACCGAAACTTTGTAAAACAACCAAAAAAAGTAGACAAAAACTAAAATATATCGATTTATTCATTTTTATTTTTTTGCTTCCTTAGAACGTTTAAGAACCAAAGAAATTGTGTGTTATAAAAAGAAAAGACAAATATAGAATTTAAATTCAACTACAAAATAACAAGTTTCTCGTATTTTTCTGCTTTTTTATTAGTTAGTGTAGAGCGCACAACCAATTTGTACACGTATACTCCTTTTCCTATTCGGTTGCCAAAATCATCTCTCCCATCCCAAGTAATGTCTCTAGATAAAAATCCATCGGTATTAATAATTTGATTTTCTGTCCAAACTATCTTACCAGTAACTGTAAATACTTGCACCATTACCTCTAGAGGTTCAAAGGGGCGATTGTGATTAAACCAAAATTCCGTATAATCTGTAAACGGGTTTGGATAATTTAAAACTCTAGTAAGTTGTATCTCGTCTTCATTTGTAACCATAAAGGTAATTTCTGTTGTGGAAGAGTTATTGTAGGTGTCCCAAGCTCTAAATCGTAAGGTATGTAAGCCTTCTTCTAAATCTCTTATGGGAAAATACACAGTTCCATTGGTAAAATCATCTTTATCGGATTTGTAATAATCATTTAGTATAAATGGATTTTCATCATCTTCATCTAAAATTGCAACTATATCATGACCTATACCTCCAGCGGTATTAATACCACTTTCGTCACTCAGCTTTGCCAATAAGAAAGGATTATTGTCTGTAATCCCACCATCAACAAAGTTTTCGTCATTCATATATAATTCTATCATTGGACCTTCTGTATCTTCTGGAGCATCTTCATCAATACTTCCCACTAGAATATCGTTGGTAAAACCAGAATGTTGCTGGATTTCATCATCTCTTAGAGCATAAAGACTAATTCTTCCATTATCCACGGGAATTTGAGTGTTTTGAGGTAGGATAAATTCGAATTCAAACTCGCCTTCATTCACACTTGCTTGCCCCCTAAATAAAGTTTCGCCTAAGGTAGTGAAATCTAGTATAAGTAATTCTCCATTGTTATTGGTTGTTCCATCATTACCTAATGTAGAACGTTCCACATGTTTATCAAATATGGTTGCAGTTAATGATCCATTAAAATTAGAATTTACTTGGTTGGTTGGTAAAATCACTTGCCCCTTAATTTTATTTTTACTCAAGCCTTTTAAGGTATCCGTAGCTTGTTCAAAGGGTTGGCCATTAAGTTCAGTTAGACGAATACCAGGTTTACCAAAAGGTAATCTTAAAGCAGGGTCACCTAAGAGATGAACAACTCTTTTACCGTTGTTGGTTATATCATTTTTTGTTCTAGTAATCGCTTCGCCTAGCGTAAAAAAATCGTTGCCATAATCATAAATGTATTGTGCTAAATCTCTATTAAAAATCACACCTTCACTTACAAAAATTGCCCGTGTAGTAGTCACCATAGCTATTGGCCCTCCTTGTGAATTTAAAAACGAAAGTTCCCCAGCCGAAACAAGTAAAGGGTTATCATATTTAGTAAATTCACAAGTAACAGTTACAAATATGTTTAAACGGTCAGGATTTCTCCATCCTGAAACATCATCTCTGGTTACAATTCGTTCTTGTGCTAGTCCATTTTCACCACCATGTCCAAAATAATTCATTACGGATACGCCTAATTCTACTCGATCTGTAATCCCTCTATTTACATCAGGATACCGATCACCACCAGCAGAAGAAATCTGTTCAAATGCATCCGCGTATATTTTTCTTACATTTATTTCTGGTTTGTTCTCAGAAATCTCCTCAGCTAAATTATCCAACTGCACCATGATATTACTAAAGTCTGATGATGTATCAGCATCATCAGAAATCAACAAGATATCGTTTCTCCAACCTCCATAAGATTCTATTTCCTGATAGCTTTTTATTTTACTTATCATTTGTGAGGCTTGTTGAGGGTTATTAGCAATAATTCTTCCAATATTAATGTCCATTAACTCAGCACTTCCCATAAGTCCTTCATTGGAATCCATCATTGTATAAAAATCATCAGACACAAACCCCAAAGTAGTAACACTAAAACTTTGTAACGTGTGATATGTGGGTACTAAGTTGGTGTTATTATCCAAACGGTCTTTATAATCAATGGAAGTATCACCAAGTAAAACAACGTATTTTAAGCGATTTGCTTCATTTTGAGCATTGTGATATATATATCGAATAAAATTACGTATTGCAGATATTTCTTGACGACCTGAACTAAACTCATTATAAATTTGTTGAGTAGTTGCAACTCTAGTCTTTAAGCCTGAAGCGGATTTTAAATTAGCAAGTTCTTGTGCTTGTGCAACCAAACTAGGGTGACTTACAATCAAGTAATCAAAATCTTCTGTCTGACCCATTTGATTCCTGAAAATACTTCTCTTTAAGTTTTGATTACTTACATTTTTATTGTTTTGATCTATCCTTGGTTGATAATAATCTGAAGGGTCCACAACAATATAATTTCTTCTACTTCCCAAATTCGATTTAAAAGAAAAAGAACTTGAATTAGCAGCATTAGTATAGCGTGTAACTTGATGTATGTTTGTAATATCCCAAACTGCATTTATATTAGAAGCATTTGACAGTTGATATTCACCAATACCTGTTAAAAAAGGAGCTTCGCTGTTTGAAAATTCAAACTGTTCCCCAGTGGCGGTTAGAGATCTTGTAGCGTTGATTTTGATGTAGTCTAAGTGAGCTCTAGCTGCAGGGTTACCTGCTTTGTTGTAGTTCAAAGTAACGGTAACATCTTCCTGATTAAGTTGCAATGAATTACTTGAAATATCACCACTTCTTGAAGGAAAATTATCACCTATGGCTGAAAAATTAGAGCTTCCAATAGAGTTTCCATTAACAGTTACACTCATAGAGGAAGATTGTGTGGATATAGCACCTGCCAGGACCTCAATGCTTGCTGGTTCCGATGTAACTAAATTAGGGAAATTGAAATTATAAGTACGTTGTGTGGTTATATCAAAACGATCACCAAACCAACGCCTCCCTACTAAGGAAAGAGAAACCTCATCTACTTCGTAAAACTGCTCATCTCTAAAAGTTGTAAAAAGATGGTTTGCAGTTCCCGTGGGTTGTTGTGCCTCTGGTATTCTTAATCCAGCAGAACCATCTACGGTAATATAGTAATAAATATCATCTGCATAAGGATTAATATGACTGTTATTTGTTGAACTGAACTTATTAACAGAAGATTCTGCATAAAACAAAATTTCATCTCCAGCATCAAAGCTTCCGTCTTCACCTCCATTTAATTGAATTGGAATCTCAGGTAAATCAAAGTACGAAGCGGGAGTTTCACTATTCAAAAGAGGTAATGATTGACCCCCATGACCATAAATTTTAATATTAGCTGGATTAATTTGGTTAACATTAAAACCTAAATCACTTAAAAAGTCTCTGTCAATTCGTTGAATTCCTGTATCATCAACAATAAACTTAAAATATTTTCCAGAAGCTAATTTAGAATTCAAATTTTGCGGCACTTGTTCTCCTGAAAACACAGTAGTTCTAGGCCTTCCTGAGATAGGAGCTAATTCAAAAGAAGTAATTCGTTGAACTTGATTATTTTTTTTAATAAGAAGATTGAACCTAACAAAGGTTTTATTTTCATTTCTGGCTGAAGCATTAACAACCTCAAGTGTTGTACTCTCTGGTAATTCTTCTACATTAATAGCCTCTAAATGTTTTGAAACAGTTTCATATGAAATATTTTTTATTTCATAGTTTCCTGCACCTTTTAGCCATTTAGCATAATGAATTTGTTGTTTAACATCATCGTAAATAAATTCTTTAGACTCAAAGCCTATTATTTCAATTTTTACATCGGGAGAAGTTGAAATTATGTATGGATCTTGCCATTCAATTTCTATTATTTCTTGCCCAAAAAAAAGAAATGGTAAGGTGATTAGAAAAAAACAGGCGAATTTAACTTTCATGAGCTTGTATTATATTTTACTTCACATATATTTGTAACGCAATTGACGTAAAAGTATTATTGAAAGCTCAAAAATAGGCTAAATTATTCTTTTAAGTTAATTTTGATAAAAGTAAAAATAAAATTGATTTTAAATCGTTTATTGTTATATTGCGAACCAAAATTAGAGTTTAAATTTTAATTATGAAAGGTAAATATTTCGTTAAAACAGTATTTCTGCTTGGTGCAACTATTTTACTAATAGGTTGTAACAACTCTAGAAATTACAAAAAGAATTCACGCGCTACAGGATGGGATGTGACTGGAAAAGATGGTGGCATTGAATACAAAACCGATTACAAGGAACAAGATCCAGCTCCTGGGCTTGTTTTTGTTGAGGGAGGTACTTTTACTATGGGTAGAGTTCAGGATGACCCTATGAAAGATTGGAATAACACACCAACTCAACAACACGTACAGAGTTTTTATATGGATGAAACAGAGGTGACTAATTTCATGTATCTAGAATATTTGGATTATTTGAAAAGAACCTATCCTCCAACGGAATCGAATTATAGAAATATTTACTATGGTGCATTACCTGACACTTTGGTATGGAGAAATCCACTTGGTTTTAATGAAAACATGACCAACAATTACTTACGCCACCCTTCTTATGGTAACTATCCAGTAGTTGGTGTGAATTGGGTTCAAGCTGTTGAATTTAGTAAGTGGAGAACAGACCGAGTTAATGAAGCTGTTTTAAGGGATGCTGGTTACACTTCTAAAGATGCTTATTTACAAGCTGATGCTAGTAGTAGTTTTCATTCAGACACCTACTTAAACGCCCCTACCCAAGCTTATGGCGGTGATGAAGAAATGCTGAGAGGTGGTAGAAAATCAAATAAAAAAGGCAGAGAAGGTGAAGATGGCGAAATGAAAGATATTTATGTACAGAGCAAAGACGGTGTTATGTACCCCGATTATAGACTTCCCACTGAAGCTGAATGGGAATTTGCGGCATTAGGAGAGACTTCTTTAAGAGATTACAATTCGTACAGAGGTAGAAAAAAATATCCGTGGGATGGTAGATATACACGTTCTGAAAGCAGAAGAACACTTGGAGACCAAAAAGCCAACTTCAAACAAGGATCTGGTGACTACGGAGGTATCCCTGGATGGAGTGACGATGGTGCCGATATTACCGCACCAGTAATGTCTTATGAACCAAATGACTATGGTTTATATGATATGGCTGGAAATGTAGCCGAATGGGTAGCTGATGTTTATAGACCTAGAGTAGACAATGAATTTAATGATTTTAATTACTTTAGAGGAAACGTTTACACAAGAAATGTAATAAATGAAGACGGAACTATTAAAGTTTTAGATCCTGATGAAGTTGTTTTTGACACTTTGCCAAACTCAAAAATTGTTGCCATTAATTTACCTGGTGAAATTAAGAAAGAGGAAATTGGAGAAGAGGAGACTTTTATGAGAACACAGTTTGATAGAGCCTACAATAAAAACTTTAGAGACGGAGATAAAGCCTCTTCAACTTATTATAACGAAAGAGGTGATTTATCTGCAGATCAAAGAATGTATAATGCTCCACTGAACGAGATGACTACGAATGCTGATGGAAACTTAGTTCGTCAAAAGGATGAATCTAATAATAGAACAACCTTAATTGACGATAAAGTTAGAGTTTATAAAGGTGGTTCTTGGAGAGATAGAGCTTATTGGTTAGATCCAGCGCAAAGAAGATTCTATCCACAACATATGGCTACCGATTATATTGGATTTAGAAACGCCATGTCTAAAGTTGGTGCTAAATCAAATCAAAAAGGTAGATCCAGAAACTAGACATTAACAACTTACATTGAATACAAAGGCCCTTTTTAATCGAAGGGCTTTTTTTAATTAAATCAACATGGAAATTAAAGAAATATATCAGTTATTTTTAGATTCTACAGGGGTTTGTACAGATACCCGCAAGCTTCAGGAAAACCAAATTTACTTTGCCTTAAAAGGAGATAATTTTGATGGTAATAAATTTGCTAAAAAAGCTATTGAATGTGGAGCAAGTTACGCAGTAGTTGATGATACTTCTTTAAAAAATATTGAACGTTGCATTATAGTTGATGATGTTTTAAAAAACTTACAATCTTTAGCTAATTTTCATAGAAAATCACTTGAAAACATTACCATAATTGGAATCACAGGAAGTAACGGAAAAACAACCACCAAGAAATTAATTTATTCTCTTCTTGGTCAAAAATTTAAGACCCAAGCTACAATTGGAAATTTAAATAACCATATTGGAGTTCCTTTAACTTTGCTTAGTTTTCGTTCTGAAACTCAATTTGGAATAGTAGAAATGGGAGCTAACCACCAAAAAGAAATCGATTTTTTATGCCAAATTGCTGAACCAGAATATGGAATAATCACTAATTTTGGAAAAGCTCATTTAGAAGGTTTTGGAGGAGTTGAAGGTGTAATTAAGGGAAAAAGTGAACTTTATCAACACCTGAACAAAACTAATGGTGTGGCCTTTATCTATTCCGAAGACTCAAAGCAGGTGGACTTAACTGAAAACATGAATAGAATTCAAATTGGAAGCACAAAGAATGCTGATTACCAATTTGAACTTATAGAAAGTTTCCCTAGCATTAAGTTCAAGTTTAAAGGCGAAAAGTTTACTGCACCACTTTCGGGCGATTATAATTATCAAAATATCATCAACGCAATGGGGGTTGCTTTGCATTTTGGTGTAGATGTGAATTTAATTAAAACCGCTATTGAAAACTTTGAGCCAGAAGAAAATCGCTCTCAATTCATCAAAAAAGATAACTATAAAATACTTTTAGATGCCTATAATGCAAACCCATCAAGCATGAAGGCTTCAATTGTGAATTTTAGCCAATTTGAACGTGATAAAACGTTGATTTTAGGAGATATGTTTGAATTAGGGAAAGACAGCTTAATGGAGCATTATGCTATTTTCAAACTTTGCAAACAGCAAGGCTTTAACAATGTTTATTTCTGTGGTCAGTTGTTTTATGAAGCTTTAGCAGAAGCAAATTTGCCAGAAAATTATCATGTTTTCCAAACCTATCAAAATTTAGAAAACCAAATAAAGTTACAACTCCCGCAGCATCAATTAATTCTCATTAAGGGTTCAAGAGGAATGCAATTAGAACGAATACTTGATGCCCTGTAGGTTTAAACAAAACACTTTTCAACATAAAAATAATGCAGGATAAGGTTTCTTTTAAAAACATTAATCGGATTGCTGTACCTGCTATTATTGCAGGCATAGCAGAACCATTAATCTCACTAACCGATGTTGGTATAGTGGGGAATTTAAAAGAAAATTCGGTTGAAGCTCTAGCTGCAGTTGGAATTGTTGGTTCGTTTCTTTCCGCTATAATTTGGATCATTGCTCAAACCAAAACAGCTATCTCAGCAACGGTTGCACAAAAACTAGGAAATCAGCGCATTCATTCCATTAAAACACTTGTTCCTCAGGTAATCTTCTTCAATCTTTTACTCAGCTTGCTAATTTATGTAGTCACGGCTTTTTTAGCACCTTATATTTTTAAGGCTTACAATGCTGACGGACTTATTTTAGAATATAGTACCAATTACTATAGAATTAGAGCGTTAGGTTATCCGTTAACGCTCACCACCTTTGCTATTTTTGGGGTTTTTAGGGGCTTGCAAAATACACTTTGGGCAATGAAGGCAAGTTTAACTGGAGGGGTTGTAAATGTTATTCTTAGTTTTATTTTAGTTTATGGTGTTGAGGGTTTTATTCCAGCTCTTCATATAGAAGGCGCGGCTATTGCAAGTGTCATAGCACAATTTGTTATGCTTTTAATCGCGCTACACTTCTATTTCACGAAAACTCCTTTTGGTCTAAAAATTAAAAGGAAAATAAATCCTGCAATGAAAAATTTACTCCTAATGAGTTTAAATTTATTTGTTAGGACACTATCTTTAAATATCGCTATTTATTTAGCAAATGCCTATGCTACAGATTATGGCGATAAGTATATAGCAACGCAATCTATCCTAATGAATATCTGGTTGTTCTTCTCCTTTTTTATTGATGGCTATGCTAATGCTGGAAATGCTATTGGAGGAAAGCTCTTGGGTGAAAAAGCTTACACTAAATTATGGAACCTGTCTAAAGACATTAGTAAATACGCAGTGATTATCGCCTTAATTTTGGGTGGTATATGCTTTCTTTTTTACGAACCAATTGGGTTAATCTTTACTAAAGATGAAGCTGTTCTTGACTTGTTTAAAAGTGTATTTTGGGT
>PXFS01000087.1 GCA_003564185.1 Flavobacteriaceae bacterium | reverse complement strand
TATGATTTTATTATCTACTTGCTCTCCATCACAAACTAAAACTATTACGTAGTAGCCAACAGGAAAATTAGATAAATTAATTGATGTTGTATCTTGGCTTGGATCAATTTGGAAGTTAGTATCACAATTTAAAAAGTTTAAGAATTCATCAAAAATTAATGGAGGGGGGGTAAATATTTTTTCATGATTTGTAAATTTTCGTTAAATATAACAGAAAAAAATTAAAAAGTAATCTTTCTGTGCTGGATTCAAGTGTCAAAAAACTTCTTGCTGAGCAATAAGTAAAGAATGCTGAAAAATAAACCTAAAAAACGTGCAGCTTGTATAATAAACAAATTAAAATTTGGAATAAAAAACTTATTCCTCTAGCCAAACTTTAAATTCTTTGGTTCGTTCTCTACTGACAATCATATCTTGAAAATTGGATTTTTCTATCATTACTTTACACCTCGAATTAGTATGTGCATAAATCTCCTTAATATGATTTTTATGAATGATGTATTTTCTTGAAATTCTAAAAAAAACAATCGGATTAAGTTTGTTTTCTAATTGATCTAACGAAAAATCAAGATCGTAACTCCGTCCTAATTTTGTGAGCAAAAAAGTGGACTTATTTTCGCTGTAAAAGCAACTAATATCATTTGCTTCTATAACAATAATCTTATGTCCTACTTGAACCGTAAACCGATTTTTATAAGAAGATTTAGTATTTTGTGAATTTAGAAAATCACGCAATTCATCTGCGTTAAAAGTATCTTGCCTCAACTTTTCCCACTTTTGTAAAGCATGAATTAATTTATCCTCTTCCAATGGTTTTAGGAGATAATCAATACTATTGAGTTGAAAAGCTTGAATAGCAAACTCATCATAAGCTGTGGTAAAGATGATTGGACAATTTACCTCAACTTCCTTAAAAATTTCAAATGAAATTCCGTCACTCAACTGCACATCCAATAAAATTAAATCGGGTGTATGTTGATTCAAATATGCTATGGAAGATTGAATATCATGCAATAAAAAAGCTTCGGGATAATTATTCTTCTGAAGCATTCTGTTTAATCTTCGTGCGGCAGGCTTTTCATCTTCAATAATGACTAAATTTAACTTATTCATTAGCAACTTTTATTAATGGTAAAGATACCTGAAAACAATTATTTTTATCGATAATTTGAATAGGTAAATTGGTGAAGTTAGCATATCTACTTTTAATATTAGAAAGTCCTATTCCTGTATTTTCAGAAGTAAAATGCGATTTTAACTGAAGTGTATTCTTCACAATTAAGTAATCGTTTTCTTGTTCTATGCTAACTTTTAGAGGTTGCTGTACACTTATTTTATTGTGCTTTATTGCGTTTTCAATTAGTAATTGGAGTGCTAGAGGAGGTATGAATAATTCTTGATTAATAGCATTTGATAGTTCTAATTCAAAAGCATCTTCAAAGCGCATTAATAATAGCTTAGCATACACTTGTATAAAATCAATTTCTTCTTTTACTTTAACTAAATCCTTATTTCGTTGTTCTAAAACATAACGATATACTTGAGATAGTGAAGTTGTAAACTGAGTGGCTTTTTCTTGATCTTCTTCAATTAAAGAGGTTAATACATTTAGGCTATTAAACAAAAAATGCGGATCTAATTGTGATTTTAAAGCTTCGAACTTTGCTGTGTTCTGTTCTGCTATTATTTGCTGATTTTTGAGTTTTGATTCTTGTAAAGCCTTCCAGAAATAAAAAAGATGAAAACACAAAGTAACAATAAATGCAATAAGCATAGCAAAAATATAATTTCCAAAAAATTCAATTTCTAGAAATTGAGAGAAAGAATAATTTTCTACAACTACAAAATGAGTTACTCGTGCTACAAAAAAAGCAACTGTAGAAAGAATTACAGAACCAAAAACACCTACAAATAGCATTTTCTTTGGTGTTTTCTCCCAAGAAAGATGTGTGTTTAAATAGCTAAAAAATAAAATGTTAGCTACTCCAATACATCCCGCATAAATGAAGTTAATAAGTGGATTTTTCCAGCTCCATAAAAAGTCTTGATCAAAACCTAGAGCCATAAAATTGATGAAATGAATCAATAAAGATATGACTACAGAAAGTAATAAAAATGTTTTTAAGGATTTCATTTACTTAAGTTTTGAACAAATCTGCAAACAAAGCTAAACTTAAAAAACTATTTAATGATGAACTGTAGAAAGCAAAGGATGAATTGTATGAACCAAAAAAAACCACTTCTATAGAAAACTAAGAAGTGGTTTGTGTTTTTACAATTGAAATGCTTTTATTTCATCATTTCCATGAACTTTTGCATATCTGGCATCAAAGTTATGGTTGTTCTTCTGTTTTTAGCTCTTCCTTCTGGGGTTTCATTGTCAGCCACTGGCCTATGTTCACCTCTTGAAGAAGCCGCAAGTTGTTCTCCAGCTACCTCAAATTTATTTTCTAATAAACGTACCACAGCTATAGCTCTTTTTGAAGCCATCATCCAATTATCTCCTAGGTAAGAACCTTCTACCACTGGAACGGCGTCTGCATGACCTTCAACTAGTACTTCCATATTTGGTTCAGATTTGATTAAGGTAGCAAGCTTTTCAATTAATGGATGAGAATTTTTATTCACCCAAGCACTTCCACTTTTAAACAAAATACTATTGTTGATTGTAATTTTAACTACAGGTTGAGCAACAGTAACATCCAAACCTTCCATGTCGGTCTGCTCTGCGGTCTCTTTTTCAATTGGATTACCCTCTTCGTCTAGCTCTACTTCACCAACTCCAAAAGAGTCTTTTAAATTTTGTTGAATATTATAGGCAACAGCTAAATTAATTGAATCATTGAGTGACTTTGCCCCTGCTACTTTTTCAGGATCCATTTGCTGAATAACTCTTCGCATATTTTGCTTGGAAGTTTCAGACATTACACTTCCATCTTTACCAATTTCAATACGGTTTTCGTTATCCTTTTGTAAAGCATAAATTTTTTCGTTATAACTTTCAACAGTTGCTTCAAGTTCTTCTCTTTCTTCTTGGCACTCTCTTTTTTCAGCCTTTTCTTTGCTTAATCTTGACTCAGCATTCATTAATTGGTTTTCAGCCTGATTAAGTTTCTTTTTTGAAACACAAGAACCTAATGATAGGGCTAAGCACAATCCAAATAATCCAATTTTGTTTTTCATTTTTTATTTTGTTTATAAATTATAATTTATGACCAAAGGCTAAATCGCCTGCATCACCTAATCCCGGGATAATATATGAATTTTTATTTAACTTTTCGTCAATTACACCTACCCAGAGTTCTACTTCCTCTTTGATGTGCTCTTTCAAGTAATTAATTCCTTCCGGTGCAGCAAAAATACACAATAAATGCACTTTCTTGGTAGGAGCTTTTGCAATTAAACTTCTATAAGCATTAAACATTGATTTACCTGTTGCTAACATTGGGTCAGCTAAAATTACGGTTTTGTTGGTTAAATCAGGACTAGCTGCATACTCGATAGCAATTTTAAACTTGGTTTCACTTTCGTATTTTCTATAGGCAGAAATAAACGCACTTTCAGCTTGATCTAAGTAATTCAAAAGTCCCTGATGAAGAGGTATTCCAGCCCTAAGAATAGATGCTATAACTATTTCGTAATTTGGAAAATCAATTTTTGTTTCAGCAAGTGGAGTGATAACTTTCTTAGAAGTATAATCAAAGTGACGGCTTATCTCATAAGCAAATATTTCTCCAATACGCTCAATGTTTCTCCTGAAACGCATACTGTCTTTTTGAATAACACCATCTCTTAACTCAGCTATAAACTGATTCAAAATTGTGTTTTTCTCACTTAGATTATGAATTAGCATTCAGAATTATTTAAGTTCTAACAAATCTATAAAAATTTATTTATAGCACAAGAATTATATTACCAACCAAGTTACTTTTTTATAAAAAAAAAGAGCTTTGTAGTGTTCCGATTACAAAATTGAAATATTTAAATTGTCTTATTGCATTTTAAATGACTCCTATACGCTTTATAATAATTTGACTAATTATTTATTTAATTTTTCAGCTAAATACTTAAATGTGAATCCGTTTTCTTGATTAACAATTTCTTCAGGAGTACCCTCTGCTACTAAATATCCTCCTTTTTCACCTCCTTCTGGTCCAATATCAATGATATGGTCAGCGCATTTAATCAAATCAATATTATGTTCTATAACAACAACAGAGTGTCCGTTTTTAAGCAAAGCTTCAAACGATTTCAATAATTTTTTAATGTCGTGAAAATGTAATCCTGTTGTTGGCTCATCAAAGATAAAAAGCGTATTTTCTGCTCTGCTTCCTTTTGTTAAAAATGAAGCGAGTTTTATACGTTGTGCCTCCCCACCTGAAAGCGTTGAAGAACTTTGTCCTAAACTTACATATCCTAAGCCCACATCTTGCAAAGGCTGTAAACGTTTGGTGATTTTATGTTGCTCATGTTCATCAAAAAAATCGATGGCATCATCTACTGTCATAGACAACACATCGTGAATTGATTTACCTTCATATTTTACTTCTAACACCTCCTCTTTAAAACGCTTTCCTTGACAAGCATCGCAAACCAGGTGAACATCAGCCATAAATTGCATTTCAATGGTGATTTCGCCTTCTCCTTCGCATTTATCACATCTCCCACCGGCTACATTAAAGCTAAAATGTTTAGGCTGAAAACGGTTAAGTTTAGCCAGTTTCTGCTCAGAAAAAAGCTTTCTAATTTCATCATAAGCTTTAACATAAGTCACAGGATTAGATCTTGATGATTTCCCAATGGGATTTTGATCAATGTATTCTACGGCTTCTAAATGCTCAAACTTACCTTCATGACCATCATGTTGCCCAGCTTTAATTCCATAATTTCCACAGGCCTTCATGGCTATGGGATAAAGTAAATTTTTAACCAAGGTACTTTTTCCGCTTCCTGAAACCCCTGTAATACAAGTCAGAACCCCTAATGGAATTTTAACATCAACATCCTTCAAATTATTTTCTCTTGCACCATTAATTTGAATATAACGTGTGCTTTTTCTTCTTTTGGCTGGAACTTCAATAGAAAGCTCGTTGTTTAAGTATTTGGCTGTTAATGAATCTTGAGCAAGAATCTCCTCATAAGTTCCCTCTGCAACCACATTACCTCCATAAGTTCCAGCCTCTGGACCAATGTCTATAATTTGATCGGCAGCTTTCATAAGTTCTTCATCATGTTCAACTACAATCACTGTATTTCCTAAATCGCGTAGTTTTTTTAACACATAAATAAGTCGCTCATTATCCTTAGAATGCAAACCAATAGAAGGTTCATCCAAGATATACATCGACCCCACTAAACTACTCCCTAAAGATGTTGCTAAATTAATTCGCTGTGATTCTCCTCCAGATAAAGTGTTTGATTTTCGGTTCAAAGTTAAATAGGATAATCCTACATCCATTAAAAATTGAAGTCGATTATTGATTTCTACTAACAAACGTTTGGCAATCTGCTGGTCATGTTCAGAAAGTGCTAAATCTTTAAAAAATGTAGCAATTTTATCAATTGGCAAATCTACCAAATCTGATATGCTTTTCCCTCCTACTTTAACGTAATTGGCCTCTTTTCTGAGTCGCTTTCCTTTACATAGACTACATTTTGTTTTTCCTCTATAGCGCGAAAGTAAAACTCTATTCTGAATTTTGTAAGCCTTGGATTCTACTTCTTCAAAGAATTCATAAATCCCAGTAAAGTATTGATTCCCTTCCCATAAAACTTCTTTTTGTTCGTCTGAAAGTTCAAAATAAGGCTTGTGGATTGGAAAATTGAATAAAGCAGCTTTTTCAATAAGTTGGTCTTTATACCACTGAAGCTTTTCACCACGCCAAGGATAAATTGCTTCTTCGTAAATACTCAATTTTGTATTAGGAATAACTAAGTCTTCATCCACACCAATTACATCTCCATAACCTTCACACTTTGGACAAGCTCCATAAGGGTTATTAAAGCTAAAAAAATGCACATTTGGTTCTAAAAACTGAATACCATCCAATTCAAATTTATTACTGAATTCATAAGTTTTATCTTCGTTTAAATTTTCTAAATACAGCGCTCCTTTTCCTTCATAGAAGGCATTTTGAACGGCATCTGCAAGACGATTATAGAAATCTTCATCCTCTTTTACAATCACTCGGTCTACCACAATAAAAAACGAAGTTGTAGCTTGTTTTTTTTCATCAACTTCATCAATTCGAAATACTTTATTTTTTATTTTAATCCGACTAAATCCTTGTTGTTGAAGGATTTCTAATTTCTTTTTAAAATCTTTTTTTTGGTCTAATTCAATTGGAGCTAAGAGTAATAATTTAGTTTTTAATTCAAATTTTTTAATTTGATTCACCACATCGGTCACAGTATCTTTTTTAACTTCTTGACCTGATTTAGGCGAAATTGTTTTTCCAATTCTGGCATAAAGCAACTTCAAGTAATCGTAAATTTCAGTAGAAGTGCCAACGGTTGAGCGTGGATTGGTAGAATTTACTTTTTGTTCTATAGCAATAGCTGGAGCAATCCCTTTAATGTAATCCACTTGTGGTTTATCTAATCGTCCCAAAAATTGACGCGCATAGGAAGAAAGACTTTCCACATATCTTCGTTGCCCTTCGGCGAAAAGTGTATCAAAAGCTAAACTTGATTTCCCAGAACCTGAAAGACCAGTAATCACCACCAATTTATTCCTTGGAATAACAACGGATACATCTTTTAAATTGTGAAGCTTAGCTCCCTTTATGATTATGTTTTCTTTTGGATTTACTTCCAATAATTGATCTTGCATAGGGCTTGTTAAAAATCGAATTAAAAAGCTAAATTACATATATTTCTTAGCTAAACCCACATCTAATTTTGGTTTATCTTTACTTTAACCATGGTTTGTTGTTTGATTTAATCAATTTTAAATTATGAATTGTAAATTTTAAATTATAAATGCTTTGCGGCTTGGCGACTTAGCGAGAGTTTATTCAATTATGAATTGTAAATTGTAAATTTTAAATGAGTTTCTCAGCGTTCTTTGCGTTTTAAACT
>PXFS01000158.1 GCA_003564185.1 Flavobacteriaceae bacterium | reverse complement strand
TTTCTCTAAAACCGCCTTTTGAGCTACAGAAGTTGACATAACATCACATATATTTTGAGCAAAAATAAGATTTTTTCTATTCACAAAAGACTAATAATATGCTTTTTAAACATTAATTAACTGTGTGAAAATTATATTAATGTTAATATACCATATATTTTGGTTTATTCTGTGGCAAAAAACAACATGTTAAGCATCTTATCTTTGTACCGTAATCAAATGATTAATGAAGTAGTGTAGCTATGAAATTACTTAATTAATTCATTTTAAAAAATTAAAAGCTATGAAAAAGAAAAATTTAATCAGCATGCTAGTATTTTTATTGGTGAGCAGTTTTGTTTTTGCACAAAACCCCAATACTGTAAAAATTGATTTTAATGAAGACCAGTTGCTTTTATGGATTCCGGCAGATGAAAATGCATTGAAAGTTCGTTTAATTGATCAAAATCAGGTAGAGTTATATGCGGAAAAGTTATATGCCTCTGATTTTAGAAGAAACCTTGATTTAAGCAACTTACCCAATGGTGTTTATCATGTAGAGATTGATGGAAAACAACGTGTATTAAAACAAGAGTTAATCAAAAACAAACAAGGTTTATTTTTAGATAACAAAGCGGTTGTTTTCAAGCCAAGAGTAATTGCTTTTGAAGAAAACGAAAAAATGATTAGACTCACCTTTAATAATCCAACAAGTAATCGTTCTTCTGTAAAAGTTTATGATTCTGAGGGGAATTTGGTAACAAAAATGAAAAATGGTGAAAACTATTTCAATAAAGTTTTAGACTTTTCTCAATTGCCACAAGGAGAATACTCTATTGCTGTTCAAAAAGCAGGGAGAGACTACTTGGAGAAAATATATATTGGCGAATAAGTACATATTTTTGTTGAGTTGAGCCCCTTTTATAGGGGCTTTTTTTTGCCTTTAAGGCATTATTACAACAACTTGGTTTTTTGCCTAATTTAACTACTTTTGTGTTTCAATCAATTAGTTAAATCCCCATTATGAAGGCGTTTTCTAAACCTTTTTCCAAAGCTTATTTTTTTCTCATTATACTTACATTAACCCATCCAACCTTAAGAGGGCAAAATTATAAATTTGGTCAAATCACCTTAGAAGAATTGCACGAAAAAGAACATCCTATTCATCCACATGCCAATGCAGCATTTATTTATCGAAGAGCATATTCGGGTTATCAAAGCAAGCTTAAGTCCAAAAAAATGTACGTGAGTTATGTAATAGAAGCCAGAAAAAAAATTTACTCCACTGAAGGCCTTGAAGGTGCTAACATTACCTATATAGCCAATAAAAATACACGGGTTCGTGTGGAAGCTTACATTTATCAATTGCGCAATGGTCAACTTCAACAAACCGAAGTCAATCAGGACAACATCTATGAAGAAGACATTTCCTCTTATCAAAAAAGCATTAAATTCACCTTTCCAGACGTGCAAGTAGGCGATGTTATTGAATACCGATTTATTACTGATAAAAGAGGTACAACCATTTATCCTACTTGGCAATTTGTACAACACATTCCTGTCAACTATTCAGAAATCAATATGTTTTTAAGAAAAAGTCAAATTTTTAGAGAAAAGTTGACTTATACAGACCATAAAATAGAACGTTTTATTCCCAATGAACACCCTGAATTTTTCACTAAACAAGAACGTAATTTAGGCAAGAAGAATCACCTCATAAGGTATACCGCTTCTCATCTTAAACCTTTTGAAGTGGAGTCTTGGCTGTACAACCCTAAGCATTATTATGACCAAATTAGAATTGAAGAAATTCCTATTGCCCAAGAAAATAGAACTGAAGGCGATTTCGTTAATTCTTGGGAAACATTTATTAAGTATTATTTCAAATACCATCCGCTTGGTAATGAAATTTATGAATCTACCTACTTGAGAAAAGAAATTGAAGAAAAAACCAAAGCAATACCAAGAGAAGAACAGATTGAATGGGCCTTGGATTATGTGCATCAAAAATTTGAAATGCCTGAGGATGAAGCGCAAGGTGAGAAGTTCAAAGAATATTCCCTAAAGGAAAGTTTTGAAAAATCTGAAGCCACATTAGAGCAAAAACGTATGCATTTCATTAAAATATTGCGGTTTTTAGGTTTTCAAGCCTATGAAGCATTTGGAATTCACCGAGAAAGTGAAGTTTTTACCGATCAGAGTTACACCCAATTAAACATCAAATTTGTAGCTGTTAATGATCAAGGCCAATGGCGTTTTTATTCAATTCAAAACCCTTTACTACCACCGGGCTATCTGCCCGCTGGTTTCTATAATCAAAAAGCGCTTATTTTAGATCGTACATTAGAAACGCCTTGGTACCTTTAATTCAGCCCAAAAACACGATGATTGAGTGGAAAATGAATTTTACAATCAACGCTATTCATGACCAAAAACAAGCGGTGAATGCCTCGGTAACTAAATCATCAAATGGCTTTGAAGCTTATAATTACCGAAGAATTTTTAGTGAGTTAGATGACTTAGAAGAATATATTGAAGTAATAGAGGAAACCTTAGGCCTAGAGGAGTTATCCAATTACAGAATTTATCACGAAGACAACCCCAAAGAAAAGCTAGAAGAACGCTTTGATGCTAAAATTAATAATGCTTATGAACTTGTAAATGACGAAATTTACATTAATCCCTTACTTTTTTTAACTGAAACCATGCCGCGTTTTTTAGAAGAAGATAGAAAGTTTCCTATAGAATTTGATTATGCAAAAACTGTGCGCATTCAAACCACTTTTCAGATTCCAGAAGGCTATGCCGTAGAGTTCCTTCCTAAAGAGTTAGCTATCCCTATACTCAGAGGGAAAGCGGATTACCGAATTCGCTATAAAGCACACAAAGACCATATTGAAATACAGTCTTTTTTAAGTCTTCGCCAAGAAGTATTTATGCCTGATGATTATACAGCGCTTAGAAATTTATTTGAAGAAATTCACGCCACCCAGAGTAATCCGATTATTTTAAAGAAAATTAGTGAATAGGACTTTTTGATGTTACGTGTTTTATCCAAAGTTAAAAAACTTTACTAAAACCAAATCTCTTGTGCTAAGCGAAACGTATTAGCATGGGCCTCTATAATGATTTTGATCTCTGGAGAATACCCTCCGCCCATGCTAATTTCCATGGGAATACCTAATTTTTGACAAGTACTAATTACCAATTCATCGCGCTGTTTACAACCTTTAATACTACATCCCAAACGACCCAATTTATCGGTAGCCAAAATATCTACCCCAGAAAGATAGAATATAAAATCGGGTTTTTCTTGATTGATCAATTGAGGTAAAACCTTTTGTAAAATCTTTAAATACTCATCATCTCCACAATTATCATTAAGCGGAATATCTAAATCAGATTTTTCTTTTTTAAATGGATAATTGCTCTTACCATGCATAGAAAAAGTGAAGACTTGTGAGTTTTGCTGAAAAATTTCAGCCGTTCCATTGCCTTGGTGAACATCTAAATCTACAATCAGAATTTTATTGATGTTGGATTTTGACAACAAATAATGTGCCCCTATGGCTTGGTCGTTTAGCATGCAGAAAGCTTCTCCTCGGTTAGAATAGGCATGATGTGTACCTCCTGCAATATTCATGGCTACACCATTAGCTAATGCGTAATCACAGGCTTTTAGGGTGCCGTCGGCAATGATACGTTCGCGTTTTACCAAAGCTTCAGACAGGGGAAATCCAATTTTCCTAGCCGCCCTTCGTTCAATATTCAGTTGGTATAAATCATTGACATAAGTAGCCTCATGAGCTTCAAAAATAAATTGATCATCAGGAATTTCAGGTGCAAAAAAATTGTCTTCTTCGCAAGTAGCTTCATGCAATAACTGCTTGGGTAGTAAATCGTATTTTTCCATAGGAAAACGATGCCCCTCTGGCAATGGATGTTGATAAATAGGCTGATGAGCAATTTTGAGCATATCCAGTAATATTATTTAAGTCTGCACTAGTCCTTGAGCTATAACTTCCTTTTAATTTCGCTTAGATGAACACTTCGCAATACAATTTTACCCTCTTGGTCAAGCAAAAAATAAGTAGGAAATCGTTCCAATTGAAGCTGTTGAATCGTTTTTGGCTGAGCATTAGGGTCCAGGTGAAAGTTTTTCCATTCCATTTTTCTTCTTACCTGCATTCGGTGTGCAGCACCTGCATTTTCATCTACAGAGAAACCCACAATTTGCACTTTTGAAGTGTCTATTTCTTTAAGGTCTGGTACTTCTCTTAAGCTTCGCTTTTCTTCTAAAGTCCAAAAATAAAGCAACTGATACGCTTTATCTGAATTGGGAAAATCGAATTTTTCTCCTTGAAAATCAAAGACTTCGCTTAGCGGAAAATAATTCCCCATTCGCGTGCCCATAGGCTTTTCATTTTTACCTATGTTTTCCATGTGAAGGCTTTTTCCATCTTCAGAAAAGGAAGTAATTTGATAGTCAAATTGATTCAAATTAATGGTATCTCCTACTTGAAAAGGGCGTTTGTTTAAAAGAATTTTTTCTTCGCCTTTCCGCTGAAAAAAATTAAATTTAACCTCCTCATCATAATAAAAGGGATGTAAAAATTCGTTAGCTGCTTCCACCTGAAAGCCTTGTTCAGCAACTTCAAAATCAGTCTTCATCACCTTTGGAAAACTCACAGCAATAAAATAGTCTTGCTCTTTGGGGTTAGCTGAATAAAAATTCACCTCTGTTTCCATGCGGTAAGGATTTACCACTACAATTACATCGCGTTTTTCTACCTCAGTATTTTTTACATAATCAATAGTAAACTTGGCCTTAGGGAGAAATTGCTCTTGGTTTTCTTCAAAAAATTCTTCGTCATCTTCGTCAATAAATTCCAATGGAAATTCAAATTTCAATGTTTCATCATCCGAAAAATCAAAATTTTGATTGGTATCTGGAATAATGATACGCTGTCCTTCAAAAGTTGTTCCCAGCAAAAATAAAAGTTGGGTAGCCGGTTGTTCTTCGCTTAAAAGCGCTTCATCAAAATCAAAAATATCCTTGATTTGTTGAAAGCGTTCTTCAGTAATTTTTCCTGCTTTATACTGATTGTAATAATGTTGATTTTTCTGTAAAACAAAGGCCCTTACAACATAATTTTCTAGGTATTCAGGCACTCCCTGATAAGTGATATCTTCTTGTAAAGGAAAGAGAATTTCCCGGTTTGGAAGAAAGCTTCCGTAGCCTAATTCGCTTTTTAAATCAAGTTGAAGGGAACCGACCTCAGGGGGTTTTTCTTCTTTTTTATCTTCTTTTTTAACTTCTGCACAGCCCACCAGCAATAGCAAAATAAAGAAGCTGATACTGGAAAATAAGGCTTGTAAAGGTGATTTTATCCAACAGATATGCAACATATGTCTCTTCATAGATTATCTTTTTTGAGCAAAAAATGCTTTGAGGAGCGCTTGGGCTTCCTCTGCCATGATGCCTGATTTTACCTTGGTTTTTGGATGCAATTGTACACCCATTTCCTGAAAACCTCTTTTAAGGTCTGATGCAGCATAAATCACCTCATCTATTTGCGACCAATACAGTGCTCCTGCACACATTTGGCAAGGCTCCAAACTTACATACAGCTTGCATTTTTTTAGGTATTTACCCCCTATATAATTGGCTGCCGAGGTGATTGCCAGCATTTCTGCGTGAGCCGTGACATCGTTTAATTGCTCTGTAGAATTGTGGGCGCGTGCAATGATTTGCTGGTTACTTACCACCACTGCACCTACTGGAACTTCACCTTTTTCAAAAGCTAGCTGTGCCTCTTCCAAGGCTTTCTTCATAAAATAGGCATCATCAAAAACTTGCATCATTTCACAAAAATATTAATAAACTTTATGCTGTTAAGTGTTTTATAGAAAGTTTTTACACCATTAATAGTAAGGACTAGTAGCATCAAAATGGCAACTTCAACTGCTGTTCTTTTATATAATCAATTTTAGGCGATGCTTCATTGTTTAAATTGGACAAACTGATGCCCAGCAATCGCACGGAGTCTTTCAGTTTTTCTTGGTAAAGTAGCAATTTGGCCTCTTCAAAAATAAGCGATTTACTGGCAATGAAAAAAGAAAGTGTCTTGCTTCGGGTTTGCGTGGTAAAATCGGAATACTTGATTTTTAAGGTAATAGTTTTTCCAGCAACTTTCGATTTTTTGAGTCGCTTTTCAACTTCTTCTGCAATTTGAAGTAATTTTTCTTCCATGTAGATTTCTGAACTAAAATTTTGGGAGAAAGTGCGCTCTGCACCGAGTGATTTTCGGGTTCTATTGGGT
This sequence comes from Flavobacteriaceae bacterium, assembly GCA_003564185.1. Lineage (GTDB taxonomy): Bacteria > Bacteroidota > Bacteroidia > Flavobacteriales > Flavobacteriaceae > Psychroflexus. The sequence goes on along the minus strand of PXFS01000158.1, from coordinate 790 downwards.
TTTACTTGACTTAGATGAACCCCTCTAACAATCTGGTAATAGTGCAAACCGCTTTTACCAAAATTATTTTCTAATTCCTCAAGACTCATTTTTTTGAGGTCGTTGCCCGTAAAAATTCCCATGGCATACATTTTTTCTTGGGTTTTCTTACCAACGCCATAAAACTTACGAACATCTAAATTTTCTAAAAATGAAATTACCTTATCCGGCGGAATAGTTTTTTGTCCATTAGGTTTATTGATATCACTGGCAATTTTAGCCACAAACTTATTGATAGAAATCCCAGCCGAAGCATTGAGCCCTGTTTTTTCTCTAATTCTATCCCTTATTTCAGTAGCCAATAAAGTAGCACTGGGGTGGTTTTTGGTATTCTGTGTTACATCCAAATAAGCTTCATCTAAAGATAGCGGTTCGACTAAGGGAGTGTATTCAAAAAATATTTTTCTAATGCGTTGCGAGATTTCCTTATAGCGGTCAAATCTGGCTTTGACAAAAATCAAATCAGGACAAAGTCGTTCTGCTTGCCTCCCACTCATGGCACTTTTTACCCCAAATTTTCGGGCTTCGTAACTGGCTGCGGCCACCACTCCGCGATTAGAACTTCCCCCCACGGCAACGGCTTTTCCTTGCAGCTCTGGAAAATCCAATTGTTCTACCGAAGCATAAAAAGCATCCATATCTACATGAATGATTTTTCTGATATGTTGCTTGAAATCAGTTACGGGTTGCATGAATAAATTCTTGCTTCAAAAATAAGGAATAATACCCATTTTGAATTTTTAAATGTAGT
>PXFS01000032.1 GCA_003564185.1 Flavobacteriaceae bacterium | reverse complement strand
TGCAAGTGCTGAACTGTTTGTGGATGAGCTTTAGTTTGGGAAGTCCAACGCATAATTATACTTCTTTTTCAGTAAATGGAATTTCTGGATTTAAGATTTCGCAAATTAAACTTTTTAGAACAGCTATAAAATTAGTTTTGGTATTTTCATCAAAGACTTCAGAAAGTGTTTTTCTACCCGATTTTAGTTGGTACTGCATAAACCCTTCTTTCAAGTTTTTGAAAGAAATAATACCGCTCTGAATTTCGCCCTTCAATTGATTTTCCAATACCAGGCTATAAAACAAGACTTGAAATACCTTGCTATGTTTAAAATCTTCAGTTAAATCTTCAAAATTAGAAATCCTTAAATCGCTTGCTTTAACATTCCCAGTTTTATAATCAATAATTCGATTTACCCCATTCACTTGGTCAATTCTATCAGCTGTTCCCTGAAGTTTTATCGTAGCCTCAAGCCCTTCAATAGGAAAAGACAAATGTGATTTTTTTTCTAAGCTTATCAATTTTACTTCGGCTTTTTTAACCAGAGCTAATTCCATTTTTAAAAACCGCTGGCATTGATTTTTAGCCATTTCAAAAGCCAATAAATTCTTACCTCTAAAAATGGCTTCTTCATTAAATTGCTTTTGAAACTCTACCAATAATTCGTTGTCTAACTGCTTCTCAATTGCTTTTACATCGACTTCAGCAAGCACTTTAGAGACGTATTCTTGATACAGATTTTCTAAGGTTTGATGCACAACATTGCCATACACTCGGTAGGAAATTTCTTCTTCAATTTCTTCAGCTTCGCGAATTTTCAACAAATATTTTTGGTAGAAATCTATTGGGTTTCTGATGTAAGTAGTTAATGCCGAAGGCGAAATTCCATGAGCAAATAAGCGCTTAATTTCGTCCAACATGGCTGGGGTTTTTTCTATTTGCTGAAGCGATTTAGCTGATACTTCAGCGGGCATACCAACTACTTTATGCAAAATGGAATGAAAGTCTTTTGTATAGATTTCTAATTGCTTGACAAAGCGACTGGCTTCTGATTTTTCCATACCTGATGAGTCATTATTATAGGAGATATATACCTTTTTTGCTCGTTGCAACAGCCTAAAAAAGTGGTAGGCATAAATGGCATCTTTTTCTTTGTAGGTAGGGAGCTTGTAGTGAATTTTTAAATCGAATGGAATAAAAGAATTCTGGGATTTTCCTGAAGGTAGCACACCCTCATTTACACCAACAAAAATTAAGTTTTCAAAATCTAAAACACGAGTTTCTAAGACTCCCATCAACTGTAATCCACGGTCTGGATAACCTTTAAAATCGAGTGTTTTTGTTGCTAACACATCTTGATAAATTTGCTTTAGCAAGCTTAAATTTTCAATATAAACTACTGTTTCAGTAAGGTTGATTAACTGTTGAAAAAGACTATGGAAGGAAAATAAATAGGCCAATTGAAGCTTATTTTCTTGCTGAAAGCCTTTTAGAAAATAACAGACTTCTGTGGTCATTTGTAAAAATTCCTTTGGCGAAGTTTTTAATTCACCTAACAAAAGTTTGACCACTTTTTGAAAGTCTTCTGAAGTTGATGCGGTTAATGCCTTCAAATCAGCTATGGAAATAACCAATATATTTTTTTCTTTGAAGTGTTTCTCAATCCTGCTGAAATCCTTCTGAAAACCTTGTTTAAGTATAGGATGTGCCAACAATTGAAGCACATCTTTGTAAAAAAGTTGATTTTCATCTTGCTGGTGAAGCAGAAGTAAAATTTCAAAAAAACTTGCTAACGGAGTCTGTGCTAAGGCTTGCCCCATGGTTATATTCACTTCCTTGATGTGGTCTGGAATGGCGTTTAAAACCGGTTGCAACAAATTTTCATCAGCTAAAATCACTGCGGTATTGCTGATTTGGGTTTCGTCCATCTCACTTAATACTTGACCAACATACTTAGCTTGTCCTACTTTTCGCGGAGTACCTACTACTTCAATTTCTTTGGCTATGCTGAATGAATCGCTGGAAGGCTGTATGTTGCAATTCAATTTAGAAAGCCAATTTTGTTGATGCTCTTGCATAAAGAAATCGACTGGAAAATCTTTGTTTTCCCAAAAAAATGAATCAATATCCCAAAAAATGGAGCCTTTTTGTTCTTGTAAAGCAACTTTAAAAATTTGTTGTTCGCATTCATTTAATGCATTGAAACCGATAAAATGAAGCTTCTGTGGATTATTTTTTAAATATTCAGGGAAATTCTGAAGCGCTAATTGGTAGGCCATGCCTTGATAGGCCTGATTTTTCTGAAAAAGGTTTTCTCGTAAACCTTGGTAATAAGTAGGAAGCATGTTCCAAAATTCGTAATAATTTTTAACGAGTTCAGTAGCGTTTTCTCCACCCAATCGTTCAATTTCTTTAATGGCTTTAAGGTTGCCAAAAAACTGATGTGCATCTATATTGAATCGGTCAATTTCATTGAAATCCCCTAACAACGACTGGCTCCAATTGTAAACCACATCAAAACTTTCCTGTTTTTCTGGGTGAGTATGGTCTAGATAAACTTCATAAAAAGCAAAGCTGGCGCTTAAAGAATCTATGATTTGCACCTCAGCAATTTCTTCTATAAAATCCTCAATACTGAACATCTTGGGCAGGAAAAAAGAGTCTTCAAAATGCGCTAATAATTGACGTTTAAAAAATCCTATGGCTCTCCTACTGGGCAAAACAAAGATGTAATCTTGTAAATTGTCAAGTTGGGGAAGATGTTTTTCAATATAATCGTCAATAAAGGTTTGCATGCTTGAGTTGGTAAAATTTATGTTCAAATTTACACTTTTAGTAATTTTCTTAGGTGATTTTAAATAGGAAAAGTGGTTTTTTTAATAAAGGAAAGGAGAAAAAAGGCAATTACCGAATCTGTTAGAAGATTTTGTGTACGCTACGAATACGCATTCGACCCCGCCGGGGCCGTGATCTTTTGATGAGACTTTGTTTCTATAAACATAAGACCCCGACGGGGTCAAGATTATAAGGTATTTATGACAATAAGAGGTGATTTTAATTGGTTAATTTATCATAGAAAAGCCAAACGAATCCATCGGATTCGAATGTTTATAGAACTATGTTTTCACAATGAGATTTCGACCCCAGAGTGGGTCGTATGCTATAGATGCTAAAAATCTTCTTCAAAAAATAAAGCAAATGATACAGCTTTATCAAAAAGTCAATCAAATTTGGTATATTCACAAAATTAAATTTATAAGATTATGAAAAACTATCTTTTTATACTTTTATTTTTTGCTGTTTCTTTATCGGTATTTGCTCAAAGTCAAAAATCGACTCCCAACTTTGAACTTGATTTTTCTGAGGTAGTAGATATTAGTGAACCCCCTGTTTTTATTCCAGATGAAGTTGTTGAAAAATTTGCCGAAGAAAACAATCTTGATAAAGACCAAGTTAAATTTAAAGTCATTAGAAGAACTGAAGTTGTTAAAACTGACGCAGTAATTAGAAATGAAACTTTTATAAATCAAATACTTCCACTTACTGTTCACTCATCCGTTAAAGAAGATGAGGATTGAGAGAAGTAGATAAAATAAATACTGTTTTTTTTAAATCGAAATCTACATGAAAAAAAGCTACTACATCTTTTACTTATTTCTTTTCTTTGGTTTAAGCTTAAATGCGCAAAGTGAATGTCAGGAGGAAGTCAAAGAAGAAATTTTATTAATTGGTGATAGTTGGGCTTTCTTCATGGACTTTGATAACACTTTTGACATCATACTTCCCCGATGGGGGCATACCAATAAAACTTATTATACCAATTCAATACTTGCAGAAAATGGAGCTACCTTAGTGGATTTCCTTACTCAAGAACGCTTAGACGAAATTGAATTTCAGTTACAAGAAAGGCCAGACATCAAAATTGTTCACCTTAGCCTTGGCGGCAATGATTTTTTACAAAATTGGAACATCAACTTCTCTGATGCTGAAACTGAAGATTTAAAAAATAGTGTCATTTCAAATTTGAATTTGTTAATTAACTCCATCAAATCTTTTCAACCCGGTATTCAAATTGTGTGGTCGGGTTATACCTATACTAATTTTGAAGAAATTATTACCACGGCCTTTATTCCAGCAGTACATCCATTTCACAGTACATGGCAAAATATGGGTTTTCCAGATAGCCAAACCTTAAACGAATTACAGAATGATTTTTCTGCTAGTATTCAAACCATTATTGAAGCAGATGAACAGTTAAACTACGTAAGCGCCACGGGCCTAATGCAGCATATTTTTGGGCAAGAAGAGCCTTTAGAAGTAGCGCCATTTGGCACGTATGAAGCACTTGAAGCACCGCTTCCAACAGGCTTTGTCAACTATCCAAGTCCGCAAGTTTCTATGCGGGATTATGTAGTTTTTTTAGATTGTTTTCATCTTTCGGGTTTAGGTTATCAAGCATTTATTGATTACCAAATGCAAAAACACTACCACAAAGCACTAATGGATGATGCTATTTTAATTGCCAATCTGCCAAATTTAAATGGTTCGGTAACCAGTTCAACAACCCTTGAAAACGAATTAATTGTCGGAAATTTTGATGCCACAGAACACAAAACCATTCTGCATTTTGAAACTGAAGACGTATTAGAATTCAATACTGCTCAAGCTGAACTTTTTTTGAGCATTCAAGAGCATTCTGAAAACCTTGAAGACCTCAATTTTAAGCTTGAAGTAACTTCTGGCTTTTTTGGGTCTGATGAAGGTTTAGCGTTAGAGGACTTCGATTTTTCAGCACAAGCAACTGCCGAAGTTTGTTATTTTGGAGAAGCAGAAAATAATCATTGGTTAAGGTTAAGCCTAACGGAAGAATTATTGGAATTCATTAGTCATCAAAACCAAACACAAATTAGAATATCTTTAGTAGAAAATTCACATTCTTATTTAATTTTTAATGCTACTGATGATGATGAGTTTGCGCCCGTTTTGAACATTACTTACGGAGACGAGCCGAGTTTGTCTGTAGAAGAAAGTGCAGCTCAAAAATTTAAAGTTTATCCTAATCCAACCTCAACTAAATTATATTTTACTTCAGATAGTAAGTTGAATCAGGATTTTGAGATTAGCGTTTATGCCAGCAATGGTCAAAAAATGAAACCACAGATTAGCAATAATGAAATTGATTTTTCGCATCTTCCTAAAGGAATTTACATTGTACACATTAGGAACGACGAACAAACTTTTCAACATAAAATTATCAAAGAATAGGTTAGAAATTATGTTTTAATGGAATTTTTTGTTGTCGTTTAGTTGAAAGCAAGTTTAAGTAGTTGATTCAAATATTTATAGAATAAATCATTTAATAGAAATCGACCAATCCAAGAGTGGGTTTCATGTTTTCTGTACATCATTATTTTCAATTTTGCTGGAAATATGCGACCCCGCTGGGGTCGTGATCTTTTGGTAAGACTTTGTTTCTATAAACATGTGACCCCTTTGGTGTCAAGATTATAAGGTATTTATGACAATAAGAGGTGATTTTAGTTGATTACTTTATCATAGAAAATCCAAACGAATCCAGCGGATTCAAATGTATATAGAAGAATTTTTACAGGGAGATTTTGTCTTGTAATAGATTTTCTAACGTATAAAGTGGGCTTAACCCATTTTCTCTAGTTTTAGAATTGTTGTACATTTGCAAAAATTTTCTTAGTAATTAATTAAAACAAGTATAGCATGCAACTGTACAACAAATTAAGTGCTAAAGAAAGAGAACAATTAATTGATGTGGCCGGAGAAGACAGGCTCACTATCTCTTTCTATAAGTACGCCAAAATTGGAAATCCACAACTTTTTAGAAATCACCTATTTGTGGCCTGGGATCAAATGCAGGTATTGGGAAGAATTTATGTTGCTCATGAAGGCATTAACGCTCAACTTTCTGTTCCTGCAAAGCGTTTTAACGATTTCAAAAACTTTTTAGATCAAATTTATTTTTTGGAAAATGTACGTTTAAACATTGCCATTGAACAATACAATAAGTCGTTTTTAAAACTGAAAGTAAAAGTACGCGACAAAATTGTAGCTGATGGATTAAATGATGAAACTTTTGACGTAAGAAACAAAGGAATTCACGTCGATGCCGATCAATTTAACGAGCTGATTGAAGATCCTAACACGGTCTTAGTAGATATGCGAAATCATTACGAAAGCGAAATTGGTCATTTTAAAAATGCCGTAACTCCAGATGTTGATACCTTTAGAGAAAGTCTAGATATTATTGAAAACGACTTAAAAGACCACAAAGAAGACAAAAATTTGGTCATGTATTGTACCGGAGGCATTCGCTGTGAAAAAGCTAGCGCTTATTACAAACACAAAGGTTTTAAAAATGTATATCAGTTAAATGGCGGAATTATAGAATACACTAGACAAGTCAATGAAAAAGGACTTGAAAATAAGTTTTTAGGCAAGAATTTTGTGTTTGATGAAAGACGTGCAGAAAAAATTTCGGAAGATGTTATTGCCAAGTGTCATCAGTGTGGTAAACCCTGTGATACGCATGTAAATTGTGCTAATGATGCTTGTCATTTGCTTTTTATTCAATGTGATGAATGTGCACAGAAAATGGACAATTGTTGTTCTGACCACTGTAAGGAAATTATTCAGCTTCCTTACGAAGAGCAAAAGAAACTTCGCGCGGGAAAACATAATAGCAACAAAATCTTTAAAAAAGGAAGGTCTCCTGTTTTGAAATATAAGGTTTAAAATGCGATATTTATAAGTTCAATGCCTTCTAATGAATTCAAATTCAATAGAAGGCATTTTATATTCTATCTAAAAGCATTATATTTGATTAGTTATGGTCTAATATATTGTAATCATGGAGTCCAAAAAAATCACTTTATCCAACCATGTGAGGTCAAAATACTATAAGTTTTTACCTGTTTTAGGAGCAATCTTTATTTTGATTTCCTTAGTCCTTACAGTAAACGCTGAAGAATCTAATCCCTCTAATTATGTCTCTGGCTTGTATGGGGTAATGATGTTATTACAATATTACTTAAAACCTAAGTATTACTATTTTGAATTTACTTCTGAAGGAATACTAAAGCCCCAAGAAATTTGGTGTTTTGAAAAAAGAAAGCTGTTAAAATATGACGC
>PXFS01000017.1 GCA_003564185.1 Flavobacteriaceae bacterium | reverse complement strand
GCTTTTATCAATCGATTTTCATCTTGGTAAGCTCCTTGAAGGAAGTAAGATTTTAAATCGGAAGAAGCTCGATCAATATACCCATCTGAATTTACATTTGAAAGCCGGCCTGAAACTTCAAAATGGTCGTTCATCAATCCTGTACTAAATTTTACATTATGTCTTCGGGTGTTGAATGAGCCAAATGAATTTCCTACTTCTGCATAAGCTTCTTCAGAAACTTCATCGGTAAGAATGTTTAAACTAGCCCCAAAAGCACCCGATCCATTGGTAGAAGTTCCTACACCACGTTGCAACTGAAGGTTTTCAACAGAAGAAGCAAAATCGGGTAAATTTACCCAAAACGTCCCCTGACTTTCTTGGTCGTTAAAAGGGATTCCGTTGAGGGTTACATTCACTCGGGAAGCGTCACTACCTCTTACACGAATTCCTGTATAACCTACCCCGTTTCCAGCATCTGAAGTAGAAACTACAGAAGGCATAAACTGCATCAAAATTGGAATGTCTTGACCCAAATTTCGTTCTCTAATTTCTTCTTTAGTCAGATTAGAGTGGGTAATAGGCGAATCTGCATCTACTCTGACGGAGCGAACAATTACATCTTCTAGGTTTGAGATTGCTTCAGCTAAATTTACGTTGACCTCTTGGTCTTCGTTAAGCTTAATTGGAATCTCTTTTCGGTTTCCAAAAGCAAATACAAGTATGTATTCGCCCTTTGGCAAATCAAGTTGGTACTCTCCATTTTGATTGGTTATGGTACCTTGAGTTTTCCCTTTAGGGTAAACACTCACACCTTCTAGTGGAAGGCTTTCATCAGTAACTTTTCCAGATACCTGAAAAGTTTGGGCGTGGAGTTGTAAGCAACTAAATGCTAGCAACCCCCAAAAAAATAACGTTTTCATTTGTAAAACTATTTACAAATAAAAGGGGCCATTATTTGGGTGATTATTAAAAAATAAAAAATCCTGAAAGCTACTTTAGCTAACAGGAGTATAACACAATTAGAGCCACAAAGAAAAACTTTGCGCTTTTTCCCTTGGCAACATTACTTGCCCAGGTTCATTGGGTATAATCTCAGCCTTACTTTTGTAGGGCACCCCTTATGAGATTCAGCGCGCAAAAATAAATTTTTATTTTAATCTGCTTAATAAATTCAACAATTTATTAAGCAGATTAAAATAGTATAGGATTAGTCAAGCTCAATAAATTCATAATCAGAAGAATAACTTCCGATTATTTCAACATCATTAACTTCTCCAACAACTGACGCCTGTGCTCCCATAACCTCAACATCAACTGTAAAACTTGTATCATTAATCTCTAATATTACACCTTCAGATTCCTCGGGAACAAAAAGAGTGGGTATATCTGTTGGTCCATCTAAATCTATGGTAACATCCTCATAGAGTATACCTTCTACAGTCATTGGAAAAGCTCCATAACCAACCTCATAATCACCACTTATTAAAAAGCTCTCTGTATCTGCAACTTTAAAGTCGAAAGTTAAATAATCTCCCGTGCTACCTCCAGCAATAACACCTGTAGAACTATCAAACGTAGCCCCGGGAGGTAAAATATGGAGACGGTAAAAATCCACATCGGTCTGATTTCCTTCATAAGTTACATAAGCATTTCCAAAGTTTCTATCAGGAGAGCTAAGATCAAAAGTTAATTCTTCATCATTACCTGGATCATCCACCTCGGAAGGAGAGTCATCATCATTGCTACAAGATGAAAATATTAGGCTAAAATTAATGAATAAACATAATAGTTTTAAATTTTTCATGATACGTTTTAATTAAATTAGAGTTATAAAATTATAAAGAATATATTTTTTTGTTTTAGTTTTCTGTACTATTGTATAAATTGCTTATTTTAGTGTATAATTGGTATTAAATAATTGGATTTTTGATGATAAAAAATTAAAATATCAATAACTAATATTTAGCATGGCTTGAACTTAATCCTCTATTTTTTGTAAGATTTGATCAATCTTTTTTTCTAGTTCTTTGTTCTTAGCTTTTAATTCTTCTATTTCAGACTGTTGTTCTTGTAGAGCTTTGATAGTCACAACACTCAGACCAGCATAGTTTACGCCCATGTACTCACTACCTTCATCTTGAAACACAAATTCTGGAAACAATGATTTTAGTTCTTGGGCAATAACTCCTATGGTTTTAACTTTATTTTTATCGTTTTTATAATTGTAGAGAACTGTATTGATGTTGTTTACTTTTTGAAGGACACCATCTTCAAGAGGTGTTATATTTTCTTTCAAATTTTTATCCGAGGTCTCTACATAAGCTCCTGTGTTACTTATATAGGACACGTTATCATTATTGTAACTAAATCGTAACCATGCCGATGACATGTGAATGTTCCAATAACTATTGGATTCAGTATTCACAATACCAATTCCATCACCATTAGGCGTGGTGTTGGTAGTCACTTCTACAGCTAGTTTATGCTGTGGGTTGGAGATGCCTATGCCTGTGTTTCCGTTTTTTAAAACTACCATGGCATCACTTCTGCTGTTTGATGATGTACCATTACCAATACCAAACAAGCGGTCGTTAGTATTCCATCCGGTAGTGGTTAGTGGTGTATAATCGGTGTTATACTGGCCTAGAGCTGTTTCATAACCACTCTTTGCTTTTGTATTATCACCCCATGCGGTAGATCTCGATCCTGAGGCTACTGTATTCCAACCCCATGCGGTAGATCTCGATCCTGAGGCTTCTGTATTATCACCCCATGCGGTGGATCTCGATCCTGAGGCTACTGTATTCCAACCCCATGCGGTGGATCTCGATCCTGAGGCTACTGTACTAGTACCCCATGCGGTAGATGTCAATCCTGAGGCTTCTGTACTAAAACCCCATGCGGTAGATCTCGATCCTGAGGCTTCTGTATTCCAACCCCATGCGGTGGAATAAGATGATGAGGCTTCTGTATTACTACCCCATGCGGTGGATATCGTTCCTGAGGCTTCTGTATCCCTACCCCATGCGGTGGAGTAATCACCAATTTGAGCGTCATCCCATTGGTTTGAATTTACCCTTCCGGCTCTAAACGCCGCTTTTTTGGGATAGAAAAATAGTTTTGTACCCGCACCACTGGTTGCTAAATTTGCGCCTTGGCTAAATTCTCCGGTGACCAATAAGCCGTCTTCTCCTGCAACGTGCAAGCTAGCTTCTGGGTTGGTTGTGTCTATGCCTACTCTGTCGCCATCATTGTAAAGGAAGGCACTACTGGTGTTCCAATCGTTTCCATCCCAGTAGGGGGTGTTACCTTCAGCTGTGCCATCTATTAATAGACCATCTTGACCATCATTTCCTTCTAAACTCGATAAGAAGTCGTTTTCTGTACCTGTGTTTCCTTCCTCTAACCAAACCTCATAAGCAGAAAGTCCATCTTCTCCATCCAAACCATCTTGTCCGTCATCTCCTACTTGTCCAGCGGGTCCTGCGGGTCCCGAAGGTCCAGCTGGTCCTTCAGGGCCAGTTTCACCCTGTGGTCCTTCAGGCCCTGGCTCACCATTTAAAGAGTATAATGCGTAAGGTACACTCATTAACTGACTAGTTCCACTAATGCTATAATTAGAACCTCCATCTAAATCGGTTTCAGTTTGAACAAAATAAGCATGTTCTCCCCATTCAATAGCTTCAAAGTTTCCAGAAATCACTGTACCTGTTCCTATTTCTAAACTTACCAACCCATTAGCATTAGTGGTAGGAAAATGACGTTCTACATAAACAGCACTTCCATTTTCACTGTCTTCTAAAATACTAATCTGCAATCCAATGTTTTGGTTGGTAGCTAATTCTTCATTTCCATCTCTCACCACAGCTTGATAGCTAAATTTCTGTGGAGATTGGGCATAAGCAAAATCAATGCTTATTAAAAGTCCTATAATTAGGCTAAGTATAAAATTATTTAATTTTATCATGGTCATTAACTTATATGTTTTTTTATTTTCATTTTGAATAGCTTTCACTTATTATTGAACTCTTCTTGACTAAAAATCAATGTTCTTTAATAACTTTTTGTTTATGGCTTATATACAACAAAATAAAAGCTCAAATGATCAGCATCTCCATTTTCATCGTAAGTATAAATTCGCATTTTTCCACCGCTACTAGTTATCCTAATATCACCATGTTGTATGGGTGTAGCTACAGAAATATTTTGAAAGAGTGTAAAATTTTCATTGTCAATTTCAATATCATAATAATCTCCAGAAAAATTTGAACCTTGAGATAATGTAAAATTTCCAGTTCCTGATTGAATTACATCTTGATGTATCACACCATAAGCAATTGGAACTAAATTGGCATCTCCAGTTTTATTGCTATTACGAAGCTCACCATCTATATCTACATTTTTGTCGGTCTCTAAAGTATTTGCATCAACTAATTCAAACCCTTCTGTTACAAGTTCCCAAGATGTTCCATTAAACCTTAAAATATCTCCTTCTTCTGCATCTTCAATAGATAAATGATTTACATCAATTTGACCCTCATTAATCGTATTAACAGATTGAGCATTAATGGAATAAGGTACACTTACAAGTTGACTAGTTCCACTAATGCTATAATTAGAACCTCCATCTAAATCGGTTTCAGTTTGAACAAAATAAGTATGTTCTCCCCATTCAATAGCTTCAAAGTTTCCAGAAATCACTGTACCTGTTCCTATTTCTAAACTTACCAATCCATTAGCATTAGTGGTAGGAAAATGTCGTTCTACATAAACAGCACTTCCATTTTCACTGTCTTCTAAAATACTAATCTGCAATCCGATGTTTTGGTTGGTAGCTAATTCTTCATTTCCATCTCTCACCACAGCTTGGTAGCTAAATTTCTGTGGAGATTGGGCATAAGCAAAATCAATGCTTATTAAAAATCCTACTATGAGACTTAGTACAAAGGTGTTTAAGGTAATTGTTTTCATAATTTTATTTTTTAATAATTTTAAATGTTTGGTTGGTGTTATTGTCTTGGTCTAAGACATAAATTAAGTAGGTGGCACTTGAAAAATCGCTCATATTGATGTTGGTTTCTTGAGCGGTGATTTCTCCTTGCCCCACCTTTTTACCATTCAAGTCGTAAATCTGGTAATTCATTTCTTCTTGCTGGTAGTTTCCAATAGTTAAAAATACATCATGAGATGTAGGATTGGGATATACACTCATTGAAATATCTTTAGTAGGTTCCTCAATACTTAAGGTGTAAATTTCAAACGCCTGTTGGACACCCTCCGCAACACTAGCATTTCCATCCGTGTGGGTTATGTAATTGGTTTGTCCAATGGAATACGCAATGCTTCCTTCTTGAGAATCTATATCTCCTCCTCCTGCATTAATAGATTCTTGACAATAGCCTATGCCAAAAACCATTATACTCATCATTAAAAAAATTTTTTGTAATTTGATTTGTTTCATAATTTCATTTTTAATAGTTAATAATTATGCCAAACAGATGTGTTGTTAGGCTTAAATTTTAAACTAAAATATTAAAAATGAACTGAATACATTTTAGAATTATGTAGATGGTAAATGATGTTGTATAAGTAGTTGAAAAAACTAAATTGAAGGTTTTTTTCGATTAGCTTTCTTTTCAGAATGTTGTTTCTTTCGTTTTAAGCGCTTTAATTTTGCCGCTTTTGAAGGTTTTGTGGGCTTTCTTTTCTTTTTTTGCTGCAGTGATTTTTCAATCAACTCTAAAAATCGTTCAATGACCAGTTTTTTGTTTTTATGCTGACTCCTACTTTGCGCACACTGTAATTGAAGTACGTCTTCTTTAGTTAGTTGTGTATTGAGCTTTTCTTTTAATCGGGTTTTGGTGGCTTCACTAAAAGCTTTAGTTGAAGTCAAATCCCACTCCAAAATTACTTTTGTTTCGGTTTTATTGACATGTTGACCTCCAGGACCACCACTTAAAGCAGTTTTAAAATGTAATTCTTTGAGAAGTGATTTTTTGTTCATTTTTCCAAATTTATTGATATGTTTTAAAATTGTTGCTTAAATTCGTATAAAATTGTACTTATGAAAAAATTTTTATTGGGTATATTCTTTTTTGTATTTGGGTTTGTTATTGCGCAAAGCGAAGACTTTACAGCTTCGGTAGAAAAATTTCAGCAAGAATACACCGCTCATTATGAAGATCCTGAAACATCACCTTACAAAAAGAATACGCAGTTGTTTGAAGGGCATCAATTCTTCCCAGCTAGTGAAAATTTTAAAGTTGAAGCAACATTTATTCCTCAAAAAGAAGAATTCACTTTTGCCACAAGTACTTCACGATTAGCAGAATATACAAAAACTGGAGTTTTAAATTTTGAATTGAATGGCGAGTATTATCAGCTTTCAATTTTTTATGATGATAGTTTTTTAGAAGATGAAGAATACGCCAATAAAGCTTTTGTTCCATTTTTAGATGAAACCAATGGAGATACAACTTACACCAATGGGAGGTATTGCTATGTGAAGCTTCCAAAAGAAGAAGGCGAAGTGGTTGTTTTAGATTTTAATCAAGCCACTAATCCTTACTGTGCTTACGTAAGTGGTTATTCTTGTGCGGTACCCCCCGAAGAAAATAAATTGAAGACCAAAATTTTAGCAGGTGTTAAAATTCCAAATTAATTAATTATGAAGTTTAAATTGAATAGAAAATGGATAGCTAAAGAGTTTCAAAAAATATTTGCTGGACTTTTTTTTGCTTGTTTAATTCTTGTAAGTATTCCACAAGTTGATGCTTGTACAAGAGTAGTCTATAAAGGGAAAGACGGTTTGATTCTAACCGCTAGAAGCATGGATTTTGCTATTGATATCCCTGCTAATTTATGGACTTTCCCTAGAGGAATTAAACGTCAAGGCGAAGTAGGAGAGAGTAGTATTGAGTGGACCTCTTCGTATGGAAGTGTAATTACCAGCTCTTGGGATTTTGCTTCTTCAGATGGAATGAATGAAAAAGGCTTAGTGGCTAACTTGCTTTGGTTAGTGCAAAGTGAATATCCTGCGTTTGAAAAAGACGCCGATACTCCAGGGCTTTCAGTTTCGCTGTGGGCACAATACGCCTTAGATAATTTTGCTACGGTTCAAGAAGCGGTAGACGAACTAAGTAAAGAAGAGTTTGTGGTAGTAACCGATTATATTCCAGGAACCGACAAATACACAACAGTTCATTTATCACTTTCTGATGCTTCTGGAGATAATGCTATCTTTGAATACATCAACGG